>JAUVCD010000052.1 GCA_030590865.1 Myxococcales bacterium
CCAGCGCCAGGTCGATGGCCCGCTTCCCGGCGCCACCGGTGGTGACCAGCGTGCCGTCGACGTCGAAGAGCAAGACCGTGGGGATCATGACAGTGCCCTGGCGTGGGTCTAAGCCGCCGTCCCCTGGCGGCTGGGCCGGGGGGGCGCGGGAACAAAGCGTGCGCTACTTATGAACATCCCGGGCCGGGCCCGCAACATTACCGGCCAAACAGACTGCATTGCGAACGCCGCGGACGTCTAGAGCCCGGCGGTCTGGTGCGTTGAGCTGCCGCGGCCCTCGAGGACCGGCGGTGGGGAGGTGTGCTGTGAGAACCACGACTCTCTGGGGCGTAGTCTTACTGTCGGTGACCGGTTGTGCCGTAGGCGTCACCGCGGATTCGGATGATGATGACGATGGCGATCTGACGTACATCCCGCGCCCCGCCATCACGAGCAGCAGCGGCACCGGGGGAGGCACGACGAGCTCATCGAGCAGCTCGTCGAGCAGCAGCAGCAGCACGAGCAGCAGCTCGTCGACCAGCTCGACCGGTGGAGTCTGCGACAATCAGGGCGACTGCAACAACTGCGCTAACTGCTCCATTAGTGCCGAATGCCAGCCCGAGTGGGACGGCTGCATGAACAACAGCAGCTGTACCGACTTTCTCGATTGCCTCGGTGCCTGCCCGGACGAGAGTTGTGCTGACGGCTGCGCGTCTCAGCATGCGACTGGGGCGATGCTCTACATGACCCTGACCGACTGCGCGTTCTGCGACGCCTGCCCGATCGACTGCGCCTACGAGAACCAGGGCATGTGCTCGCCTTGACGAGCGGTTCCGGTTGAGGTCGCGGGCTAGGTCTCGTTCGAGGGCGAGCTCGTCGTCGAGCTCGAGGGTCCTAGCCGGCCTTCATGGCCTGCGCCAGCCACTCGATGCCTTCGTCGAGCGCCTCATAGGGCCACGGTGCCGTCAGGCGCACCTCCCCGTCCTGGGCCTTCACTGTGGTATCGCTCAAGGCCTCCTTACCCCCAAGCCAGTCGCCGGGCAGTAGCAGCGACGCGAGCCGCAGCGTGACCCGCAGGCTATCGAGGTCGTCAGCCAGCGCTTTGGCGTCCACCCCTTTACCAGGCACAGCGGTGAGCTCCAGCTGGGGTTGTTCGGACAGAATGATCTTGCCCCTCAGTTGCTTCACTTTCGACAGGGTATCGAGCCCCGGGAGCGACAGGGGTAAGAGACTCATCGCGCTGCCGTAGGCCTTGTCATTGACCACGAAGCTGACCGCGCCTTCGATGGGCACCGGAAGGGTGGCTGATGCTTCCGACTCAGGCAGCGCCGCCCGGGTGATGTCGGCGTTGGTGCCGAACACGAGGGTGCCATCATCGGCCTGGCCGATGGCCGGTCCGAACTTGTGGACCAGGATCTCGCCATCGAGGGTCCATCCAGAGATTTCCTCTTCTTCGATTACCTGGTGGAGCCCTTTGACGAAACGGTGGGGCTCGAACTTGCCGCCGACGATGGCCACCCAGGCCGTTCCGTCCATCGAGGCGATGATCGTCTCCCGAAAATCCCACGGAACATCGATCCCCGTCGCCTCCTCGATCCGCTTGATGCGTTTGCTCTCTGGCCTGTCGTCCTTCATCTTGCTTTCGAGGATCACAGGCCAGATGTGCTCACGCACCGGCTTGAACATGGCGATCTGCTTGCCGTCGGCGCGGATGGCAATGTTCGCCGCCGGCGGCAGATGTCGATGTGCGGTCGGCTCGTAGCCGGCCTTGCCGAGGTAGACATAGACCCCCACGCCGATCGCTGCGAGCAGCAGGACAGGCAGCAGGATGCAACCCAAGATTCGTGCTCGCGACTTGCCGGCCGGAGGTGGTACCGCCATCAATCATCGTCCTTCGGGCGCTCGGTGCCCTGCTCGTCTGGTTGGGTCAAGAGGGCCACGACCGCCTCGCGAGGTAGTGGCCAGCGTAGCTGGATCGTGGCTGCGGCGCGCTGCAGCTCGAGCGCTGCCAACAACTCGCGGTGGCTCTTGTCGTGGTCGCCCAAGTTCTGGATGGTCTCCAAGAACCGGATCACCTTGATGGCCGCCTGTGGCGTCTTGCACCGAATGCGTCCCTCGAGATCCAATCGCCCACCGGTCACTTCGATGGTGGCATTCACTCGCTCGATGCCGGCGACCAATGACGACAGGGAAGGGAAGCGGTTCTCGATCTCTGGCGAGAGGCGTCGGGCCCGGTAGTCGAAGCTCAACAGGCCCCGCGCCTCGGGCTGCCCCCGCTCCGGATCAGGTCCGCGACGCATCACCCGGTCCACGCTCATGATCTCGACAGGCGACACGAAGACGGCGTCGCGCGCGCCTATTCTGAAGATCCGGCCCGTGCCGCTTCGTGCTGGCGGGACCTTGGGGTCGAAATGCTGCACGCCGGCGATGGCGTCACCGCTGCTCGTCCAGGCGATCGAGTCGGGCTCGACGGGCTTGTCAGCAGCTCGAACCACCATCACGCGGTCGCCGGCATCCAGATCGGCGAGCCGCAGTCCCAGCCAAACCGTGTCGGCCTCGGCGAGTGCTTGGTGGACGAGGCCGGTGCCGTCGCCTTTCTCCAAAGCCCGGTCCATCAGCTCCCGCGAGGGCTCAGGTCCCAGGCTATCGCGCACCTTGGCCAGATTGACGCGCACGACCAGGTCCAGATCCTGGGGGATCAGGTCGGTGCCTTCGAAGGATGACGCTGCGGAGGCTTCGGTGCCGCTTGCGGGCGCCTTGGGTACGCCGCCCTGGGGCACCACGGGGCCGCAGCCGATTTGCGTCATTGCGATCAGCCAGCCAAGGGCCAGACCACCTAAGGCTCGCAGGCTAGCCGAGCACATCTTCGACCACGCGTTGCATCTCGGCCACGACCTCATCGATGGTTTTGCCGGTCGAGTCGACGACCCGGGCGTCGGCGGCCTGTTTCAGTGGTGCGACCTTGCGAGACCGGTCCTGCTCGTCCCGCAACGCCACCTCTTTCAGGGTCTGCTCAAAATCGATGGACTCGCCCTTCTGCTCCAGCTCGGCCTGGCGGCGCCGTGCCCGCACCTCGAGTGAAGCGGTGAGGAAGAACTTCACCGGTGCGCCTGGGAAGACCACGGTCCCGATGTCCCGCCCTTCGGCCACCACGCCAGCACGATCCGAACCGCTGGGCGTGCCGAGCTGGCGCTGTAGCTCCAGCAGGGCGTCCCGGACCCCGCCGTAGGCCGAGACGCGACTGGCGCCCATGCTGATCTCGGGCTTGCGGATCTGGCTCGAGACGTCGTGACCCGCCAGCACCACCTTGGTGCCCCCAGCGCTTTGCCGCGCCTCGGGATCGACGTCCAGCCTGAGCTCGCCATCGGTGACGAGCCGGTCGGCCACTTCGACCACCGCGGCCTCACGACTCCAGTCGACGCCAGCGAGCCTGGCGGCCAGAGCGACAGCTCGGTACAGGGCGCCGGTGTCCAGCAGCACGAACCCGAGTCGGGCTGCCAGCTGCTTGCAGACCGTGCTCTTGCCCGAGCCGGCCGGGCCGTCGATGGCTACGATGCGAGGCTTGGCGCACATGATGGGGCAGGGAAGGGGGCGGCCAAGCTTGTCACAGATCGGGAAAGAAGTGCCCGAGTTTTCCGTTGGGCCGACCAAGACACGCTGGCACGAGCTCGTCCTCGTCTCACTCGGTGCTCGAGGTTGCCGTCGCCACGACCTGTTGGACCCGGATCAGGGCCTCGACCTGGTGGCAAGCTTGTGTTCTTCTCACACCTCGGGCAAAAGCACCCATCCGCCAAATGACCCACCTCGCCGCCAGATCTCCCTTGCGCCGCAGCGCCTTGCTCACCTCTTTGGGTGTCTGTCTGGCGGTCGGTGCGATGGTGGCTAGCGCTCAGGCGGGCAACCATCTGGCCTTCGTGCCCGCGGCCCTCGAGACTACTCGGGCTTACCAATACGCGACCATGAGCGGCGCCTTGTGTCTGGTCGAGTTGGCGGAGCGTGGGGTGCCTTTCCAGCGGGTCACGCGACCGTCTTGGGCCCAAGACGATGATTCTGACGAGGCCGAGCAGAGCCGGGGACGGGGGGTCGCTCGAGGCGTCGTCACGCCGATTCGCTTCACCGGTCCGGTTCGTGGCATCCGCTACGTGCAGACCTACCGAGCTGAGCCCGATCCGCTGGCGCCAGCCACCATTTTGGATTGCCCCTTGGCCCTGGCTATCGACGACTTCTCCAAAGTGCTGGCTAGCCGGGGCGTGGTCGAGGTCGAGTACTTATCCATGTACCGCCCTGGCAAGATGAGGCCTGGGACCCGCCATCCGGCCGGTCGAGCCATCGACGTGGCCATTGCCAAGCTGGCCGACGGCACCCGCTATTCGGTGAAGCGGGATTACCATGGTCGGGTCGGCGCCCAAACTTGTGGTCGCGGTGCTGAGCCTCCGCGGCGGGACGAGCCTGGCGCCCACTTCTGGCGTTCGGTGGTGTGTGAGACTGACGCCAAGCGCTCCTTCAACCTGATGCTCACCCCGAACTACGATCGGGGCCATCGGGACCATCTGCACCTCGAGGTGCGGAGCGGCGTGCGCTGGCTCTTGACCCAGTGACGGCTGACCCGGTGGCCAGTGACGCAGTGGCCGGTGACGCAGTGGCCGGTGACGCAGCGCCGGCGCGCTCCGGCGTCCGCGGCGGTCAGCTGTGGATGAAGATCAGCGTTTTTTTGGTGTAGGGATAGTAGGACGACGCGGCGTACCAGCCCTCGGGGATGACCGGATCCATCCACCCGAACAAGAAGCGGGCGTCGGCAGGCGGCAGATTCACGCAGCCATGGCTCTTGGGGCGACCGAAGTCGTTGTGCCACCAGGCGCCGTGGACCGCGTAATTGCCCTTGTAAAAGGCCACCCAGGGGACCTCGTCGACGAACCAGAACTTGCCCTTGTCGGTCCCTGACATGTCGCTGGACAACATCTTCCAGTCGATGAAGTGGCGGCCTCGCGCGGTGGCGTGCTTGCGCTTGTTGACGCCATCGATTCCTGGCGACATGGCGGCGACGTAGACCGGCTCGTCGCCCTCGTAGGCGATCAGGAAGCCCCAGGTCACCCGCGCCTCGACCCATTTGTCGGTCGGGCCGACGCCACGGGGGCGGCGTCCCTTCTTGATGATGGTGACGTCCTGGTACTTCACCAACTCGCCATTGCGCAGCTTCCAGTAGTAGCCCCCCGGGCCCCGGGCCATCTCGGTGGTGGCCGCGACGAAGCTGTGACGCTTCCACAGCTCTTCGGTCTTGAAGGCCTTGCCGTCCTCGCCGATCCGATATTTGGGCGAGTCGGTCAGCCATAAGAACGCTAGTGGCAGCGTGACGTCCGGATTGGCCCTCAGATCGATGCCCTGGAGGGTGGGGAGCGGCTTGGCCCGCACGGTGTCTTTGGGGATGAGCGTCATGTCGGGCGTCAACAGCCAGGTCCGTCCCTGGGCGTCGAATTCCTGGGCCCAGGCCACCTTCTTGCCGGTAAAGACCTTTTCTTCGTGCACCAACTCGAGCTTGGTGCTGGCCAGGTAGTGGAGCAGCGCCTTGGAGGGCGGGCGACCGGCCGGTGTGGCACTGACGGCGCCGCCTTTGGCGTTGTCAGCGGCGGGCAGGTTGGCCAGGTGCTTGTTCAGATCAGGCTCGGTCTGGTGTTGTTCGGCCGCGGTAGGGATGCGCAAGTATTGGGGCGAGCCGACCGAGACGCCGAACCGGAAGGGGTAGCTGGCGGTCGTGTCAGGTAGCACGGCGCGGGCGGCGAGCACGCGCGGGTCGTTTCCGTCCCGGGTGGCGTGCTTGGGACCGCCGACGCACACGAAGCCCCGGGGCTGCACCGGGTACCAGCCCTCGGTGCACTGGAAGAGGCGGCGCCGCTCCCTCAGCTTGGTGAGGGTCGTGTCCGTCATCACCACGGACTGACCGGCCCGGAAGGCTCCGATCACCGGGGAGTCGCGATCCGCTTTTTGGTGGATCTTCACCAGGCCCTGCGGCGCATAGAGCCGCGGCTTGTCGTCAGCAGGCGCAGCAGGCGCCTCGGTGGGTTCGCTGGCTTCGGTCTCCGAGTCCGGGGCAGGGGAGTCGATCTTGGCTTCGGCGGAAGGCTCGCCGCGCTCGTCCGTCGCCGCAGCAGGTTGGGCCAATTCTGACCTATTGGGGGCCACCTCAGTCTCGGCGGCAGGTTGGGTCGTTGCGGCCTGCGGTGTCTCCGCCGGGCCCGGAGCGCTGCCGACCAGCCCGTGACTGGGAGTCGAGCAGCCAACCGCGAAAGCAGCGATCAGCGGTCCGAGCGCCAGAATGTAGGACCGTGCGCGTTTGCGGCGCTTGTTCGCGGCTCCCTCCGCCGGCTGGGAGCTGCTGTGGGCAGCACCGGAACGGCTTGAAATGATGAAGCTATACGAATCCCGTTGCAAAACTAGCACAAATCTACCCATAGTTGAATCCCTATAATATAGAGTAAGTCTTGATCTCCAAGTGCGCCAGTTCAGAGCGTTTTTTTGGCATTTGTTGGCCGTCTTGCGCAGGTCATGCCACCTCCCCCCACAAGGCGTTGTCTGCTTTCGGCCCGACGGGCTACGGTAAGTCCATGCTTCTTCCCGTCACCGAGACCGCCGCGCTCTGTGCCCGCCGTCGCGGCCTGCACGAGCGACTGAAGGGCCCAGCGCTGCTGGCAGCTGGCCTGCCCCACAGCCGCAATTTTCGGGCGAACCACTACCCCTTCCGGGCCTCGAGCCATTTCCTCTATTTCGTCGGCCGCTCGATTGCAGGCGCCGCGCTCCTGTTTCACGAGGGCCGCACCACCTTGTTCGTGGTGCCGCCCGACTCAGTGGATGCGCTGTGGCATGGGTCTCGCCCGACCTTGGCGGCCTTGAAAGACGAGCTCGGTCTCGACCAGGTGTGCCCCCTAACGGATATTGACGAGGTCATCGCGCCGTTCCGGTCCTCCGTGGCGACGCTGCCGACCCACGATGCTGGCAGCGCCGTGTGGTTGTGGGATCGGCTAGGCCGTCGGGTGGCCTACAGCTCTGGGGACAATCTGGAGGGCATGGATGGCGAGCTCGCCGACGCCATGATCGACCTTCGTCTCCGGCACGATGATGCTGCCTTGGACCAGATTCGAGCCGCCACCGCCGCCACCGTGGATGCTCAAGTCGCCGGGATGGCCGCCACCCGACCTGGCGGCAACGAACGGGACGTCATGGCGGCCATCGTCGGCTCATTACGGCACTGTGGCATGGCCGATTCGTTCTGGCCCATCGTCACCGTTCGCGGCGAGGTGCTGCACTCTACCGAACACGTCAACACCATCCAGGACGGCGATCTGCTGCTCGCCGACGTCGGCGGAGAAACACCGGAGGGTTGGGCTGCCGACATCACCCGTTGCTGGCCTGTCTCGGGTCGGTTCTCGAGCACCCAGCGCGCCCTCTACAATGTGGTGCTGACCGCTCAGCGCGAGGCCATCGCTGCCGTCCAGCCTGGTCACGGCTATCGGCTGGTGCACGAGGCGGCCAAGCGGGCCACGGTGAGCGGGCTGCGTGATCTCGGCATTTTCCGTGGTGACGTGGATGGGCTGCTCGAACGGGGTGCGGCGTCCATCTTCTTCCCCCACGGCGTCGGACACCTGATGGGTCTGGACGTGCATGACATGGAAGACCTGGGCGACCGCGCGGGCTATGCCGCCGGTCGGCGACGGTCCGACCGGTTCGGTGACGCCTACTTGCGCCTGGATCGCACCCTCGAGCCAGGCATGGTGGTGACCATCGAGCCAGGCTTCTATCAGGTGCCGGCCATCGTTGGCGACCAGGCCTACGCCGGCGCGGTCGGTGCCGATCTGGATCGCACCGAGTTGGCGAAATATGGTGATGTGCGCGGGATTCGCATTGAGGACGACGTGCTCGTCACCGCCGCGGGTCACGAGGTGCTGACCCGTGGAGCGCCGAAGGAGACGGCGGCCATCGAAGTGCTGATGGCGTCACAGCGCAGCGCTTGATGGCTTAGCATCCCAGGCAGATTCTCGTTGCTCCGTCTCCGCACCTTGGTCAGGGTGGCGGCTGCATGGATCCGCCGTTCGTCAGCCGCGTGAAGGTGATCATCGCGCTGGTCAGCTGCGGGCTGCTCTACGCCGAGTATCGTTGGGGGCAGCGAGTGTCGCGGCGGGTGAAGAAGACGATCGCGGCGCTGCTCGCCCTGTCTGCGGTGGCGGCCTACTTCCAGTTCGCCCACTATCCGCTGGAGGGCTACCACCGCTGGGAGTTGTTTCACTATTACGTCGGCGCCAAATACGCTCCCGAGCTCGGCTACTCGAGGCTCTACGATTGCGCTGCAGTGGCCGAGGCGGAGCTCGGCGACGGTGACGGGGTACGGCGGCGGACGCTGCGCGATCTAGCCACCAACGTGGTTGTCCCGGCAGCGGGCGCTCTGGACCGGCCGGAGGCTTGCAAGCAACGCTTCGACTCGCAACGCTGGCTCGGTTTCGTGGCCGACATCGACTGGTTCCGCCACGCCTCGGGCCCGCGAAAGTGGCGCGGAATGCAGAACGACCACGGTTACAATCCGTCCCCGGTGTGGACGGTAGCTGGTCGGGCCATTGCGTCGCTGTCTGCCCCGAGTGACCGCTTCTTCAGGGCGGTGGCGGCGCTCGACAACTTGTTGATGGTGGCCATCATCGCGATGCTCGGCTGGGCCTTCGGCTGGCGCGCGGCAGCCGTCGGCACTGTCTTTTGGGGACTGCAGGCCCCCAGCGTCTTCGGTTGGACCGGCGGGGCTTTCCTGCGTCAGGACTGGCTGTTCTGCACCGTGATATCTGCGGCACTGATGCGCCGGCGCTACTATTTATTGGCAGGCTTCGCCCTGGGTTACGCAGCCCTGCTCCGCCTCTTCCCAGCCGTGCTTTGGACCGGGCCGCTAGTGTTGGTTGCCCCATATCTGCTCAAGCGCCAGCGGATCCCAAGTCGGTATCGGCGGCTCTTCGCGGGCGGCCTGATCAGCGCCTGTTTGCTGGTGCCCGCCAGCCTGGTTGTCGCGGGTCCCCAAGCCTACGGCGAGTTCATCGCGCGGATCGGTACCCATTCGTCCACTCCCATCGCCAACCACATGAGCCTGCGCACGGTGCTGTCCGCTTCGTCCGAGGGGTCGCTGGAGCGTAAGCTCGACCGAGCGCTGGTCGATCCGGTCGAGCCCTGGAAGCAGGCCAGGCGGGAGCGGCTGCGGCAGCTGCGCTGGTTGCACTGGGCCTCCGTCGCCGCCTTCATGGTGATGCTGATCGCTACCTTGAGGCGACTGCGCACGCCCTGGCTCGCTATGGCGCTGTCTCTGGCGGCGGTGCCCATCCTCACCGATCCGTCCTGTTACTACTATTCCATGTGGGTGCTGGCTGCGGTGCTCTGTCGGGCGCGGCGTTCGCTCGAGATCGCCTTGGTGGCCACGGCCGGCATCGGTCAGGTGGTGGTGCGTGAGTTTGGAGCATTCGACGAGCGCTACGTGGCCCTCGCTGCTCTCTATGTCGCGCTGTCGGTGTTGGTCGTGCTGTTGTTTGCGAGGCTACCGGGTAAGAACAGAGCCGCTGCATGACGGTGGCACCTGCATCGGTCCTTCGCCGGGTGGCCCGCCTGTCCATCGAGCGTGCCCATCAGTTGTGCCAGCTTGTGTCAGGTGTCACGGTGCGCCTGCGCTCGGCCATGGAGATCCGCTGCTTAGAGGCGGCACGGCGCTTGCGTCGTCAATCGGCACGAGGTGGCTCGAGGGAGAGGATCGAATGCTGAAGCTTTTTTCTGAGGATCACGTTCGGGTGGCCGCGCTCGGCCTTTTGTTGGCGGCCGGCATCCCGAGCGCTTGCAACAGCAGCGTCAAGATCGAGTCGAGCAGCTCTTCGTCCACGGGCCAGGCTGGCTTCCACAGTGACGGGGCTGGAATGGACGGCTGGTACGTTGGGGGCTCCGACGGCGCTTACTACGGTGGCTGGCATGGCGATGGCTGGCATGGCGATGGTGGCATCTATGATGGCGGCTACTACGACGGCACCTACGATGGCGGCTTCTACGATGGCGCCTACGATGGCGCCTACGATGGCGGCTTCTACGATGGCGGTGTGGGCGGCGGCGGTGTGGGCGGCTATGGCCTTGGCGGCGCCTAGCCGATCCCGGTGCCTGGCTGGCATGTCGCGCCCCTGATCGCTGCCTACTCCCGGAATAGGCGCGGGCGCGAGGCGGAAGCGGGCAAGACTGTGGCAATCTACGCCGTCGCGCTGCCGGACCGGTCATAGAGCGCAGCCAAGCGACCGCCGTGTTGGGCCATGATGGCCTGTCGCTTGAGCTTGTGGGTTCGGGTCAGCATGCCATTTTGTGCCGAGAAACCGGTGGCGACCAGTGCTACATCACGCACCCGTTCGTAGGGCCTGAAGTCTCCGGAAAGCTCACCAATCTCTGCGAGAATGTGGCCCTTCACCCGTTCGCTGGCCAGCAGACTGGCGGTGTCGTCGAAGTGAAGCTCTCGTTGGCTGGTCCACTGGTTGAGCGTGTCCAGATCGACGACGACCAAGGCCACGTTGTACTCCCGCCCGTCGCCATGGACCATCAGGTTGGCGATATAGGGGGATTGCCTGAGCCGCTCTTCGAGGGGGGTGGGGAACACGTGTCTGCCGTTGTTCAGCTTGTACCGCTGGTCCAGGTGGCCGGTGATGTGGACGAAGCCCTCGGCGTCCAGGGTGGCGATGTCTCCGGTACGCAGCCCGCCGTCTGCGGTGAAGACTGCTGCCGAGGCTTCTGGCCGGTCGAGATAGCCCTGCATCACTCCTGGGCCGTAGGCCACCAACTCCCCGTGCTTGGGGTCACTGGTCGCGGCGGTATCGATGGTCACGCGCACTCCGGCGAGGGGCTTGCCCACGCTCCCAAATCGGCGGCTACGGGGACTGTTGGTGGTGACGACAGGGCTCGCCTCGGTGAGGCCGTAGCCTTCGTATAGGGGGATGCCCAGAGTCTCGAACAGCTCGGTCGCTCGGTCGCAGAGCGCGGCGCCACCGCTGAAGGCGTAGCGCAGCTTGCCGCCGAGCTGGTTGCGGATCCGGGACAGCACCAAGCGGTCGGCGGTCGCCAGGGCGGCCCGCTCGGTCAGGCCGAGCGACTGTCGTCGCCCTTTGGCTGACAGCTCCATGCCGGTGACGAAGAGTTTGCGGATCACTCTGGGCCTCGCGACCATCTGCCGGTTCATCTGGTCGACGATCCGATTGAAGATGGTCGGCACGCTGATGAGCACGGTGGGCTGCACCTCGCCCAGGTTGCTGACAATCTGGGCGCTCGATTCGGCGAGGGCCAGCGAGCCCCCGACCCGCATCATGGTGTAAAGCTCACAGGTCTGACCGAAGGCGTGAGCCCAGGGCAAGATCGACAGGCTCCGGTCGGCGCTCGACAATGGAAAGGTCGCTGCCAGCGCCTCGACGTTCGAGCAGATGTTGCCGTGGCTGAGAATGGCACCCTTGGGTTGGCCGGTGGTGCCAGGGGTGTAGAGCACCGTGGCGGCGTCTCCCGGCGCCAGACTGACCGGCGGGGTGGGGGCGTCGCGCCCAGTCTTCATCAGCGCCTCGACGCAAGGGGAGGGGCTGGCCGTCGAATCGCAGCAGATGAGCTGGGTGAGCGTCGGCAGCTGGTCCAGCAGGTTGGCACAGGCGTCGCGAATCTCCCGGGTCGCGCAAATCAGCGCGCTGGCCTTGCTATCCTCGACGATGAAACGCCACTCAGTGGGCGCTTGGGCTTGGATCATCGGCACAATCGCCGCGCCGAGTCCGAAGGCGGCGAAGGCGGCCACCATCCACTCGAGGCGGTTGTCCGACACGAGGGCCACCCGATCCCCTCGCCTGATGCCCAGCGACGCGAGGCCGCCCCGGCAGTGGTCCACCAGCTCAGCGAGCTCTTGATAGCTCGTCCAGGTCCAGTGCTCGCCGAGCTTCTGGCCCAGCAGGGGCCGCCGGCCGAAGTGCGTTGCTGACTGGGTCAGCAGATCCACCAGGGTCTCGACCGGTCGTTCGATCGCGACGGCGGCGGGGGAAGACATGGGCGAGATGATGACACGCCACCGCCGAGCCAGCTAGTGGGCCGATCGGTCGGTGCCGATGCTCGCCGCAGCACTGCTTGGACGGCCAGGCCGTTATCGCTTTGCAGTGGCGTTGGTCTCGGCTTGCTATTAAGGCCAGTGACGATGGCGCGCTTCGCGGTCACTACCTTCGGCTGTCAGATGAACAAGCACGATTCGGAGCGCCTCGAAGAGGTGCTCAGTGGCGCTGGTGGTGAGCTGGTGGCCAGCGTCGACGAGGCGGATCTAGTGGTGCTCAACACCTGCAGCGTTCGCGACAAGGCAGAGCAGAAGATCCGCAGCGAAGTGGGCCGCCTCAGCGTCCTCAAGCGACGGCGTCCCGAGTTGGTGCTCGTCGTGGCTGGCTGTATGGCGCGACAGCACGGCGCTGGGATCATCAGGACGATGCCTGACGTCGATCTGGTGATCGGGCCAGACAATATCGCCGAGCTGCCCGAGCTGTTGGCCGAGATCCAGCTCGGCGGGCCGCCGCTGGTGCGTACCGAATTCGATCTAGAGGCACCCACCTTTCTGACGGCGCTGACCGTCGCTTCGCGCAAACCGACTGCTTTCGTGACGACCATGAAGGGGTGTGATGAGCGCTGCACCTATTGTGTCGTGCCCCAGACGCGGGGGCCGGAGCGCTATCGGCCGAGTGACGAGGTGATTGCCGAGATTCAGCAGCTCGTCGCAGCCCATGTGAGGGAGGTCACGCTGCTCGGTCAGACGGTGAACCGCTACCGCGATCCAGCGGGGAAGCTCGGTAGAGCGCCGGACGCAGCAACCGACGATCCTGATGAGAGTGAGTTTGCCGCCTTGCTTCGGGCCATCGCCGAGCAAGTGCCGCAGCTACGCCGCCTGCGCTATGAGAGCCCCCATCCCCGCCACCTCACCAAGGCGCTCATTTCGGCGCATTGCGAGCTGCCCCAGCTGCCACGCCATTTGCACCTGCCCGTTCAGTCCGGCAGCGACCGGGTGCTCAAGCGGATGATCCGCCGCCACACCCGGGCCGAGTATCTGGAGCGAGTGAGTCAGGTCTGCGCGCGCCTGCCTGATGTGACCATTTCGACGGACATCATCGTCGGTTTCCCCGGCGAGACAGAAGCCGACTTCCTCCAGACGCTTTCGCTGGTGGAGCAGGTGCCCCACGTGGGGGTGTTTGGCTTCAAATATTCCCCGCGGCCGGGGACCGCCGCCCTGAGGCTGGGTGATGAGGTGGACGAGACCACCAAGTCCGACCGTCTCCAGCGCCTGTTCGAGGTCAGCGAAGCAAGCATGGCGCGCCACCTCAGCGCTTTGGTGGCGACCCAGCAGCAGGTGCTGGTCGAAGGGCCGAGCAAATCCCGGGCGGAGAACCTGAGCGGACGGAGTGAGCGGAACGAGATCGTGCACATCGTCGGCGCGACCCATCTCGACATCGTGGGCGAGGTCGTGGAGGTCGAGATTGTCGAGGCCTACAAGCACTCGCTGCTCGGCAAGCTCACCGACTCGGAGCGGCGGCGAGCGCGGACCAAGCAGGACGGCAGCGGGCGGCAACATCTGCCCGTGGTCTCCGGTGTCAAAGGTGCTGCCCCACCCCTGTTCGGGAGCGATTGACATGCCCTCCGTACTGCCCTTTGGAGACCACCATCCGACCATCGGTCGCCATGTCTTTCTCGCCGAGACGGCCACCGTGATCGGTGACGTCGAGCTAGGTGATGAGGCGAGCCTGTGGTTCGGGGTGCTGGTCCGCGGAGACGTCGGATCGATCGTCATCGGTGCTCGCACCAACGTTCAGGACAACGCGGTCATTCATCTCACCGGTGGCGGCCCCGATACCATCGTCGGTCAGGACGTGACCATTGGACATGGCGCCATCGTTCATGGTTGTACGGTCGAGGATGGGTGTTTGATCGGGATTGCTGCCACGGTGCTCGATGGCAGCGTGATAGGTGCCGGCTCGGTGGTGAGCGCTGGCGCCGTCGTGACGCCGCGCAGCCAGATCCCGCCAGGCTCTTTGGTGGCCGGAGTACCGGCCAGAGTGGTTCGTCCGGTGAGCGAGCACCTGGCCGGACTGGGTGCTCGGACCGCAGCGGACTATGTCGCTTTGGCGCGCCGCTACCAGCTGGAGCACAGTTTGCGCAACGAGGGCCCGGGAAGCGACGGCTGACGGAGCTAGGAGTCACAGGGTGGTCGGTCTGCTGGCGGTCTGGGCTGGTCGGCGGTACACCAAGATGGACCTCGGCGCTGTGGAGGCGTGCCGCGCGCCTTCCGAGCCGCCTGACGGTGCGAGCCTTGTTGTCGTGACGTTACCCTCTCACACCGTGAAATTCGGGGCGCTGTGTGTAGCAGCGGCGCTGTGCACCAGTGGGTCGGCCCAGGGACAGCCGGTAGCCCGCGGCGCCCAGCCGCAGCAAGGCGTCCCATCCTCGAGCAGCTCCGCAACGGGTCCAGGCAGCCGCCCGCCCGCTTCGCAAGGTCCCCAGACCCGCTGCTATGGCGCCGGTAGCCAGCGCTACTGCACCGCCTATTACCCAGAGGGCTACTGCGTGTTCTACGCAGGGCGGCGGTCCTGTCATCGATATTCAACCGCTACCGGGCAGCCCGCCCAGGGTCCGGAGACGACGCCTCGCGGTCAGCCGACGAGCGCGTCGCTACCGCGGCAACCCCAGGCGCCCTATGGCGCGCCGTCAGCGATCCAGCCAGCCACGCAGCCAACCGCGCAGCCCACCAGCCAGGCAGCTGGCCACTCAGTTGGCCAATGGCCAATCGGCGGCGCCGTGGCCGGGGAGACCGAGCAGAGCGGCGCCCGGACGCTCAAAGGCTACACCTTTGCCTACCCCCGCTATTTCGGCAACGCCTTCATCGCGACCAGCTTCCACGCTGGCGCGGGGGTCGAGTTCTACGGGCAGGAGGCGGTGAAGAGCGAGGTTCAGACAGGCTCAGGGGAGACCGAGGTCTTCGAGTTCGATCGCGACCTGGTATTCGCGCGGCTGCGGACCAACGTCGATTTCGCAATCGGCGAGTCCTTTGGTTTCGGCGCCGGCGCCGAATACCGCGCCCAGGTGGGGGCCAACGAACGGTCCTTGTTCCTCTATGGCGCCGAGACCGGCTACGCCATCGTTCCACGAATCAAGATCCGGCTAGTGCGCAGCGACCGGACCGGTAGTCAGCTCACCCTTCAGGCCCATGGCACGTTCAGTGGGGGCCTGCGGGCCGTTCCGCAAGGCTTGCTTCGAGAGCTTGCGCTGGAGATCGCCGAAATCGCGCAGGACGACGAGCGGATCACCTGTTTGGTCGCCGCTGACTTCGAGTGCGCTTTTGACGAGGTGGACTTGGCCTCAGCCATCCAGTTGCACCGTCAACAGTATGGCGCCGGCGGCATGCTGAGCTTCGCCCAACGCCTCGGCGCCGTCGCTGGCTTGCAGCTGGCTACCGGGCTCGACGGAGCAGGGTCCAACTACAGCTGGGCGTACTTAGGTGAAATCGACGCCGGCTCCTTCGCCTTCCATGTCGGCGGTAGCCCATCGTTGAACTTCTATCCGGCTTTTCCCCTGGGCCTGAGCTTCGAGTACCGCTTTCAGGTCGAGCACACGTCCTATTCGGCCTCTGAAGAGGCGGGGCTCGGCGCCGACCCGAGCGACACGACCACCGGCCACCGTTTGGGGGTAGGCGTCTATTTTACCGGCCGGCGGGATCTCATGTTGGGCGCTATCCTTGGACTGTCATTCGTCAACGAGTCCGGGGAGATCGGCCATTCTGGGGCAGCTGGTCCAGACGCTTTCGTAGCGGCGATGCAGTTCGACATGCGCTACTTTTTCTGAACCGATGACCAGTGGCCGTCCGAAGGACGCTTGGCGTGAAAAGTGGTGCGCCTAGTCATCGTCTGGCTACGATCTAGGCGATCGTGAGACGCTTGACCGCCATTGCTCTTTCAGTATCGATAGGCATCGCCGCCGGCGTGGGTGCGGTGCCGCTGGTCGAGCCGCGCCTGCCAGCCTCGCCCACGGTGGTGGGCTTGCAGATCGATGGCCACCGCATTCCGGTGCGGACATCGCTACGGGGCTGGTTGGGAGAGCGGGAGCGGGTCTTACTCGAGCGGGTCATCGTGCTGCGACATGGTGACGCTCGTTTCGAGACGACTCTCTTGGCCATCGGTGCTGGCATCGACATCGAGGCTACGCAGGCGGCGGCGGAGGCGGTGGGCCACCGAGGCTCAGTGATCAAGCGACTGCGGGAGACAGCCCAGGCGCGCCGCGGGGGGATCGACATCCCACTCAGGTGGACGCTCGATGAGTCGGTGGCCCTCGGTTATGTGGCCCAGTTTGCCGACCCGTTAGCCCAGCAACCGGTGGATGCCCAGCTCGATCTCGAGGGCCATCGTCGGATTGCCGACGTGCCGGGCCGCGCGCTGGACCCAGCCGCCACGGTGGCGGAGTTGGCCAAGACCTTCGTCGACCGCGACGAGCTGAACCTGGTGACCCGCACGGTGCCGGCGGAGGTTACGCTCAACGATCTCGACGACATTGATGTCACCAAGGTGCTCGCCCGCTTCGAGACCAAATATCGACCATGGAAGAAGGGCAGGAGCCACAACGTCGCCTTGGCAACCAAGCGTCTCAACGGGTTGGTGCTGCGCTCCAAGCAGACTCTGTCCTTCAACAAGCGCGTCGGTCCGCGCACGGTCGACCGGGGGTTCCAGCAGGCGCCCGAGATCGTTGGTGACGAGCTGACCACTGGGATTGGTGGGGGGACCTGCCAGGTGTCGAGCACGCTGCACGGCGCCGCCATCCATGGTGGTCTGGCGGTCTTGCAGCGCAAGAGCCACAGCCGCCCATCGAGCTATACCAAGCTCGGTCTCGACGCGACGGTCTCCTACCCGAGCGTGGATTTGAAGCTGCAGAACCCTTTCAACTTCACCATCGTGGTGCACGCCTTCATTCCCGAGCCAGGTACGCTCCGAGTCGAGCTGCTCGGCGGCGAGGCCGTCGAGGAGGTCGAGTACAAATACGGCATCTCGCGGGTCGAGGAATACGTCCGGCGGATCACCACCAAAGAGTGGCTCAAGCCCGGTCGGGTGCTGCGCAAACAGAAGGGCACCCGGGGCATGGATGTCCATTCCTTCGTGACCATCATCTACAAGGACGGGCGCGTCGAAAAGCGGAAGTACTACAGCGGCTACCGGGCGACCCCCGAGGTCTATTGGGTGGCCCCGAGCTACGACGAAGACGAGCTGCCGCCCTTGCCGGCCCATGCCAAGGGGGTTGAAGGGCGCCTCGATCTCGATGGCAGCGACGTCTATCCGACGGCCGGCTAGCTAGGGTCTTTGCAGCAGCGAAAACCGATCTGGTAGTAGCGGAATTGGGGGCCGTGCCGCTCGTTGGTGCCCCGGCAGCCGGTGTGCCTCTTGGCCCAGTAGCCGCCTTTGAGCGACGACCGGTAGGGCCACTGGGGGCGGCTGGTGACCACCCACTCTTCGACGTTGCCGATCATGTCGTCCACCCCAAACGGGCTCTGGCAGGTCGGGTGGCTACCGCTTGGCTTGCCTTGCCACAGTCGTTGCACCTCGAGCCGCCGCACCTGGGCGCTGCGCGAGCTGAGCTTGGCTTCGCTATAGGGCCGAAACAGCTCATCGCTGTTGCAGACCTTGGCGACCTTGGACCAACCGTAGGGCCAGGGAAGATGCTCCAGCCCCTCGCAGCCCAGCTCCCATTCGAATTCGGTGCACAGGCGCTTACCCACCGCGGCGCAGCTAGCTTCGGCTTCCACGAAGCGCATCATGACATCCGGCAGAGCGCCCTGCCGGTTGGGCCACTCGTAGCGGTCCATACAGGTCCGCACCGCCGTGTGACGGGGCTCGAGCAGCACCAGTCCTGGGACGAAAGCCCAGCACTTTCCCTGGCGATAGGTGATGCACAGCCGTTGCAGTTGCTCGTGGTGAGTCCCCTCGATGAGTCGCATGTCGGTCGGGCAAGAGCGGGCAGCGGGTCCGGCGCCGACGGTGGGCGTCGTGGGCAGTGCGACCGGTCCGTCGGCCATTGCGACGGTCAATAGAGGTCCGAGCCACCAATGGAGCGCCATCGTGCTGTCCGCCTGCCCTGGCTGCCTCGTGCCCGTCGGGCTGCTAGGCGCCGCTCACCGAAGATTGGCCACACTCGGCGATGTCCCGAACCGCCGTTACAGCTTTGTCAGCGGCCCACTCGAGCTCAGGAGTCACCAGTGAAGAGGGCACTGGAATCTTGAGGTCGACGAATTGCTCGCACTGCAAGATGGTGCGCTCCTTCCCGCAGGGATAGAGCCTCCAGCGGCCGTGGTAAGCTTCGACGTTGCCCTTGACGAGCCGACCGGTCAGCGTTTTGCCCTCACCGGCCCAGGGCTTCGGCGGGCCGAAGCGAATGACGCCCCAGATGTGGGCCACCCCACGCAAGATGGGCGCTCGCACGTAAACGTCGGTCTTGCCGTCCGCCTTTCCGACGATTCGGCTCTGTTCCAGTCGGGGCAGGATGGTGTGGTACTTCCTGAAGTCGAGCAGCACCTTCAGTACATCGTCCATCGGTGCGTAGATGCCCAGGGTTGCTCCGCCGATGCCGATGTTGCTGCCTGGCATGGGCAAGCGGTAGCGCTTGGCGCGGAGCGGCTTTTCGCCCGGCTCGGCGGCTCGGGCGACTTGGGGGATGAAGCAACAGGCGCCTGCCCAAGAAGCGGCGAGCAATAGGTCGCGGCGGCGAGGCTTGGGCGAGCCGGTCATGCTCAATCTTGCTCCCTCGGTTCGCGCTCGATGGGCTCCAAGTCGCTCGGCGGCAGTGGGTCGGCGACTCGCTCGTCCGCCGCGGCAGCCGTCGCCGTTGGGCTGGTCGCGTCCTCGAGCGGGGCCATGGTGCAATTTCCTTCGAACTGGGCGCCCCGGTCGATGAAGACGTTGGGCGCATGCAGGTCGCCCGCAACCACCGCCGGCGCGTGCAGCTCGATGGCGTCACGGGCCCGGAGGCTGCCACGCACGGTGCCGCCGGTGACGATGCAGACGCCCACTTCGATATCCGCTTCTACATCCGCCCCCTCGCCGATGACCAGCACATCATCGCCGCGGATCTCGCCGGAGAAGGTCCCTTCGATGCGCATACGGCCTTCGAAGTAGAGCTTGCCAGCGTAGCGCGTTCCTCGTCCCAGCAGGGCATTGAGCTCGACCAGGGCATCGGCACGGGCCGTCTCCATCCCAGCTGCCCCGTGGGGGGCCTCCAGTCCTGGGGGGTGCACCGGCTGCTGGTCGCGGTGCTCGTCATCCTCAGGATTGGGAGCGCCGAGGCCGGTCGGCATCCCGTCGTGGCTGTCTGGTTCAGGCGGTGTCATCCGAGCTGCCTGGCCGGACGCGTCGCGCGTCGACCCTTCGATGACGGTTTGTAGCAAACCCCCAGCGGCGATGCGAGCCGCGGTCGCGGATGGGGCCGCGCAACGACCTGAGACCATGGCGTCCGGTGCCGACCTGCCGAGCCGTTGGCCATGGCCCGTAGCGCGTGATGTAATGACCCCGTGCATTGCAATCTAGCTCTGGCCTCCCTCCCTTTGTCGGTAATGTTTTTGTTGCTGAGCTTCGCCGGCTGTTCAGCCTCCGGCACAGCGAAGGTCAACGTCGCCGGCGAGGGGGCCGAGGGCTCCGTTCAGACTGGCCAGCAGCGCCCCCCGGCTGGTGAAGGGGTTTGGGAGGACGACAACGCCGATCCTGACGTCGGGGCGGCGGCCGAGGCTCCTGCGCTGGGCCGCAGCGTCGAGGTTCAGGGCCACGGCGAGGTGCCCATGGCGACCTTGCCTGGCTTCCGGATGTTTCGGGATGGCACCTCTCGGGTGTTTGTCGAGGTGAGCGCCGACGTGCCGGTCAAGGAAACTCGGGCCGAAGGTGTGCTCACTTACCGCTTCGTGGGTGTGAAGGTACCGGAGCGGGTCAATCTCATGGATTTGCCGACCCAGTACTTTCCAACGCCCGTGTCCCGGGTGCGGTTGGTCAAGGTCGAAGACGATGCCGAGCTGATCATCGAGCTGCGCGCTGCGACCAAGCCTAAGACGCGGCTGCGGAAGGATGCGGGGGGCACGGTCTTGAGTGTCGACTTTCCCAGGCTCAGCGAGTCGGGCCTCGACGATAGCGACACCCGCAGCAATGCCAAGCCCTGAGGTCGCGACGCTGAGCGGCGCGGCGACTGGCGGACGGGCGGCGGACAATCGTCGCAACGCCAGCGTGCTCACCGCCGACCCTGGTGCTGCCCGGCGCAGACGGCTTGCCGCCGACGTGCTCGCCGGAGGCTTCGTCGTCAGGACGGCACCGGATTTGGATTCCGCTTGCACTATGCTGCGCACCAGCCAGGTCAGTGCGGTGTTCTGTTCGGTCGAGCTGTTAGGCAGCTCGGCCGGGCTGGACCAGCTGATGGCCGCCGATCCGAGGGTGCAATTGCTGTTGGGAGCTGCGCCCCACGAGGTGGAGCTCGTTGCGGCTCTGGCCCTTGGGCGACCCTGCGTACCGGTGCCCTTGCCGGTGGAAAACCTTCCCTGGCTCCATCTTCACTTGGATGGCGCGATCGCCCGCCGTCAGGCGCTGGACCAGCTGGCTGGCGCCCAGGGGCGGGAGCTCGATCGAGCGCTGACGGCCCTCGCTGAGCTGCCCTATCGGGAGGCCAAGGCTCAACTCATCGAGCGGTTCGACGAGCGTTACCTGGGGACGCTGCTCAGCCAGGGGGACCGGGCAGCGGCCCAGCTGCGCACCGCTCTTTCGGTGAGCAGCTTTCGACAGCTCTGCGAGCGAGTGGACAAGCACCGCAAAGCGCGCAAGCCTAGCAAGTAGCACCCCCGTCCCGGAGTAATCCTCTGATGGTTGTCGTGGGACATCATCCGGCGGTGGTGCGAGACGGCGCACGGCTCGTCAGGCAGGCGCTCGGCGCGCGCGAAGGGGCCCTCAGGAGCTATCTTCGCCCATCGGTCAGACAGCGGATGGAGCTATCCGCTCGAAGCGGCAGCGGACTGGCGCGTTGGAGCTGTGCTGGCCTCAAGTCACTCGAGCGCGAGAGCGGTTTCGCAACGCACAAGGCCGAGCGTTCTTAGCTGGTAGGTGCCGTAGGGAAACTCGACCTCGACTTCACCGGCGCGACGACGCTCGAAGGCTTCGCGGTAGCGGCTCTGGAACGTCTTGTCGGCTTTCAGCAGCTCGATACGACGCCACTTGTTCTTGCTGGCTACCCGAGGGCGCAGTCCGCGACGGTTGGTGCACGTCTTGGGGCAAGAGTAGGGTGACTGACGCCTAATAGCCTTGCGGCCGAGGATGGTGCGGCCGGTTTGCTTCCGGTGCATGGCCGCCTTCTCTTCTTCGATGGCGACCGCGGCACGGATCTTGTCGACCCACTCTTGGTGGCTCAGATGGGCAAACTCGGGCGGGCGAACGAAGGACAGCTCGACCTGCTCAGGCATGTCACCATTCTTGTCGAAGAACCAGTCAGGTCGCTTCACGACAACGGGCTTGTCGGAGAGTTGATAGCGCAGCGAATTGAAGCCAGGCCAGTTGAGGGCCTTGTCGACCAAGTGGTCCTTCACCGGGTTGGTGAGGGCATAGATCATCTTGTCGAAGATGGCATCCGCATCGCCTAGGTGCAGCACACCACTTTGCTCGGCAGACCAGAAATTCTCCCACCGGCCCAGGTGAACGTTGAGACAGCGAGCCAGCAGGCCGTGGAAGTACTGCAAGAACTTCGGGCAGTTACTCTGGGTGTCGCAAACCCCATCATGGTGGTGATTGCTCATCACGCTCAGCCAATAGACCTCCAGCTCGTAGCGCTGCGCAGCGACGGCGAAGCAGTACACGAAGGCCTGCTCGACTTCCTTGCTCGGGCGTAGGAAGAAACGCCGCTCGGCACAGCGGCGCGACAGCATGTAGACGCGATTGTCGGCGATTGGGCGTGGTTGTGTCACACATGCCCGTCGTCGCCAGCCTGCGTCAGTTGCGGAAAATCGACCATGGGAGCCCAACAAAGCGCCCCAACCGTAGGACGATCATTGTCCCGCTGACTCGACCTGGCATTACTTTGGGACGGGCGTGAGATCCTTCCGTCGCTCCCTCTGACGGGGCGGTTGTCCCACCTGCGAAGACAGCGGCGAGCATTGCTGCTCATGGCGGCTAACCTCCGATGGGAGCTATGCTTCCGCGATGGACAAGGGAGCCCTGCGTAGCGAGCTCCGCGCCCTTCTGGAGCGCGAACGGGACAAGCTCATCGCCGCCCACAAGACGACGAGCGAGGGCGTCACCCACGAGGACAGTCACGCTGAGGGGAGCAAAGACATGCGCGCCACCGAGGCGTCGTACATCGCCCGCGGGCAGGCTGAACGTGCACGAGAGCTCATCGCCGACGTGGAGAAGGTGGCCGCGATGAAGCTGCGTTCGTTCTCTGCAGACGACCCCATTGGCTTGTCCGCGGTCGTCAGTTTCCGGGACGAGCATCGAGGCGAGCGCCTCGTCTTCGTCGCCTCGGCCGGTGCCGGCATGCGTGTCGCCGACTCCATCGACGTGATGACGCCCAGAGCGCCCCTCGGCGTCCTGCTCCTCGGGTCCCGGCGCGGAGACGTGCTCGAGATCGACCGAGGCGGCAAGGTGTCGGAAATCGAGGTGCTCGAGGTCCGTTGAGACGCTCCCTTCGGTCTCCTTGGGCAGCTGGGG
>JAUVCD010000811.1 GCA_030590865.1 Myxococcales bacterium
AGCGCTGTGAGGGACAGCCCCTGGCGCTCGCAATGGCCTTCGAGGCGATCGCGGACCACGTGGAGGGCGTCCTCGGCGGCGAAGAGCAGGACCCGGCCGGGCTGCTTGACGGCGAAGCGGCCCAGACAGGGCCGCCCGGAAGCGACCGCCGTGGCCAGCTGCAGGGCGAGAAACGACTTGCAGCACTTGGGCTCGCCACCGATGATGCCGACGGCCTCAGTGCTCCAGAGCCCCTCCACCAGCCAGCGGCGCTCGGGAGGTGTCACCTCCAGGCGATGGGCTAAAAGGACAGGGAGCCCGCTCATCGTTTCTTCCGCTTCGAGGGCTTCCGCTTAGTCGACGGTCGCTCACCGGCGACCACTTCCAGGAAGAGCTGCTCGTCGAGCACTTCCTGGTCCCGCTGGGCTGCCGCGTAGAGCAGGTCCTCGGCCATGTTGCACAAGACTCGCGGGTTGCCCAGGGCGTGCTCCACCAGGGTGTGCCGCAGCCCTTCGGTCATCAAGTGGGGCGCGCCGGCGTGCTCCAGAAGGTGCTCGAGGAAATCGAGCAGGTCCTCATGGGGCAGCGGCGTGAGCACCATCCGGGTGCGGATACGGCTACCGAGGGGGAGTAGGTCCCGGCTCCGGAAACGGTCCGCGAGCCGGGTGTCACCGCTAAGGACCGTGGTGAGCAAACACTCCGAGTCGAAGTGAGCGCTGCCGAGCAAACGCAGCTCGTTCAGACACGCCGTGGCCATCTCCTGGGACTCGTCCACCAGCAGCAGCGGACGAAACAGCGTGCTCTTGATGTGATCCCGCCAGCGCGCCCTCAGGGCCCGGAATCCGCCGTAACGGTTGGTCGGCTTGAGATCCACGCCGAAGAGCTGACCCAGCTCACGGTAGAAGTCGCTCAGGGTGCTTTGTGGGTGCTCCATTACGCCCACCACCACGTCGCTGAGCCGCTCCATCCGACCGGCGAGCAGGTGCAGTAGCTTGGACTTGCCCAGCCCGGGATCGCCCCCGATCAGCGCGAAGCCCCCGTCGAGCACGAGTGTTTCCACGCGGAAGAAGAAGGTTTCGGCCCCGGGACGTAGCCAGAGGTCCTCAGACGGGATCGCCGGCAAGAAGGGGTTGTATTTGAGCCCGTAGGTTGTCAGTAACTTCTGGTCAGGCATCGTCTTCCTCCTCGGTCGCTTGAGGGAGCTCGTCCTTGGGTAGATAGGCCGGCGGCAGGCCAGTGGCCGCGTAGTCGGCCAGCAGCTTGCGCATCAGCGGCGGCATCGGGTCCCCCGATCGCTTCGACTGCGCCACCTCGGGCTCGTCGGGAAGTGGCGCCAGCGTGCGGCGCCGACCATCGGCGTTGGCCTGCTTGTCCAACGGCCGAATCCGCGCCAGCACCACCTTGGTGCGCGGGTCGATCACCCACGCCGACGACAGGTCCCAGCGCCGGTATCGCACCGTCACCCGCCCAAGGGTGCGGAAACGTGACGGCAGCTCAAAGCGCACCCCCGCCACCGAGATCGTGCCGTCGCTTTTTCGTTGGCTTCGCGTCTGCTCCAGCGTGAAGGCGAGCCGTAGGCGCTCTGCGTTCGGAGTGTCTCGCACCGCTGACGGCCCCTCGAGGGCCCGCTCGATCGGGCTCTTTCCGTTCAGCTCGCGGTGAGGTCGGCGGTTGTATTCCAGCTCCACCCAGGCCTGCGTCGCCCGGTTGAGCGCGCTCAGCGTCAGCGGATCCACCGACTCCAGCATCGCCATCAGGCGTCCCTCCGCCGTCTCCCAGAAGTGCTCCTGTTTGCCGTTTTGGTAGGGGCTGTAGGAAAGCGTCGGGTCCGACAGGATCCCGAGATCACGTAGCCCGTTCTGCGTCTCGCCGGCGCGCATCGCCCCACCGTTGTCGTGCATCTGCTCTCGCGGCAGCCCACGCTTGGCGATCGCCTGGCCCAGCCCATGCACCAGATTCTCCGTGTCCTCCACCAGGTACCACTGCATGTGACAGCACAGCCGAGAGCAGTCGTCCAGCACGCACATCGCCTCGGGCGTGTGCCAAATCCCGGCGGCGTCCACCACCCTTCTTTGCGCTTCGTGAAAGTCCAGGTGCCACAGCGCATGCACATGGCTTCGCTCGAAGCTGCGCACCTCCAGGGACTCCAGTCGCGCCGCCGCCGCGCGCTGCCCCGGCGTGGGGTGTTTCCGCTTTCGTCTACGGACCCAGCCCCGCACCCGCATATACCGCCGCACCGTCGAGGCCGACGGCGCCTCGTCCAGATCCTCGGGCCGCTCCTCGCAAAGCGCCGCCAGGTTGTCGGCGTGAAGCTGCCCCGACCAGCCAGGATGCTCCTGGTACAGCGCTTTCAACGCTGACTTGTGGCCAGTCGTCAGCACCCGGCTCTTTCCCGCATCCCTGCGCACACGCCGCGTCAACGCGGCCACCGGATCCTCGGCATCCCGCGCTTGGTAGTACCAACGCTCGATCGTCGAGGCGCCGAAGACTACCTCGCCTTGACCGTCTGGCCGTTTCCACCGCTTGCCAGACAGCATCCGAATTTCTCTTCCCAGCTGCCCACGCTCCGGCGGGCTGGCCAGAAGCGGACCGATCACCGAAAAGCGCAGCTCTGCCCATCGCCGCGGCAGCGGCGCCTTGTCATCCATCGCCATCGTCAGCTCCTTTCCGGCGGCGCTACCACGATCGCCTTTCGATCCTGGAGTCCACCTGTCTAGAGCTTCGTGATCGCCTCAGACCAGGTTTGCCATGAGCATCTTCTGCGTGACGCGTTCCTCCCCTCAGATTCCGTGCATCCACCCGGCTGGGCAGCCGGACAGTAGCGCAAGGCTGCGCGCTAGCCCCTGCTCAACGCACGCAGCCGCCTGCACCACCTCCGTGACGAGACTTTCGGGAAGACAATCGCTACGCACTGAGGGGCTCACTTGACCCCGGATGGCTTGCCACTGACGGCTACCCGGAAACGTCTCTCGGAAGTACGCGATCCACCGCTTCACCGTGGTCCACGACACCCCGAAACGGCGCCGCAGTTCCCGTGCGCTGTGCCGCCGTCGGTCCCCGGAGCGGGCTGTCAGGATCAGCAGCACCACGCAACCGAAGTACACCCGACGGCCCAGAAACAAACACGATGGGGGAAGACAACGACGGCGACAGCCCTCGCGACCACAGCACAGGCTCCGACGACGAAGGCAACCGTCGGGCACGTCATCGGGACCACCCCGGGGCTTGCGCAGGTAGTCAGCCCGGTGAAGAGGTCCTCCGCACTCCGGACACCGGTCCTCGCGGGTGCGCTCAGCCAGGTCTTCGTCGATCCGCGACAGCAGCGATAGCAGGGATACAGAAACGAGTTGGGTACAGTGGGGAAGCTCTGCTAGCATCAGGGGTCTCTAGGAGACTTATGTCTCCCGTGCGGAGTCCCCTTGGGATTTGCGAGATCAGTGAGGGGGCTCCGCTCCTTTCCCTCACAGATTCTGATCAGATCAGCCCAGATTTCCACTTCTGTGTGTGACTGCGCTCAATACCGCCATCGACCCTCCAAACGGGGCGCCCTGAAAAAGCGCCAAGAGGGATGCAGCGAAGAGGTCCAGGCGATCGCCTGGAAAGCACAGCAACGGCTCAACCTTCGCTACAGACGCTTGTTTCACCGCAAGGGCGGCAACAAAACAGTCACCGCCGTAGCGCGCGAGCTGGTCGGATTCATGTGGGCTATCGGCGTACAGCTCGAAAAAGAGCAGGACCGCGCCTCGCAGCCCTCGGTAACCCGGACGTATAAATTGGCGCACT
>JAUVCD010000498.1 GCA_030590865.1 Myxococcales bacterium
GATTGAGCAAACCAACGAGGACAAACTCCATTGGTTGCGCGAACTCAAACGGCTGAATGATCTTGCAGAGGCGCTCAGTGACTACCTCAGTGACTACGTCGACCTGCTCGGCGAAGGCCTGAACACTGATGGCAAAGCGAAGGGCGAGGACAACAAGTGCACCCCCGGGGGTGCCGTCGATTTCGCGGCACGACTCGAGCGGGCCCGCCTCCGGCTAGAAGGGGCGATCCGGAAGGCGGGGAAACGCAAGTCAGCACCTTCTGCCAAGCTCATGCTTGCCTCGTTGGATCGGGACAAACGGCTACTGGTAAAGGCAAAGTCGATCTATTCACGATTGCCTTCGAGCAAGAAGAAGAAGAAGTAGCCTGCCCGCACCGGCAGCCACGGCGACTAAGGTGGTCCCCGGCCAGGAAGGCTCAGCGATGCCGATCACCCATCGTACCACCTGCAACCGCGACTGCCCCGACTCGTGCAGCATTCTGGCCACGGTGGACGACGGCCGCATCGTCGAGCACCGCGGCGATCCGGAGCACGGCGTGACCCGCGGCTTCTTGTGCTGGCGGGGGAACCACTACCTCGAACGGTTTTACAGTCCGGACCGGATCCTCCACCCGCAGCGCCGCACTCGCTCGGGCTGGCAGCCCATCTCCTGGGACGATGCCCTCGATCTGTGCGCCGACAAGCTCTCGCGCTGCCGCGACGCCCACGGTCCGCTGAGCGCCCTGCTGGTGAGCTACTCGGGAATCCACCATTGGGTCGCACGGATCATGGGGCACCTGTTCTGGGCTCACTACGGCGGCGCCACCCAAGTGGAGGGAGGCCTCAGCGTCGAGGCGGTCCAGGCCGCCCAGCAGCTGGACTTCGGTGCCGATGGCACCCACGCACCCGAAGATCTCGTCAACAGCGCCGCCTTCGTCGTGTGGGGCAAGAACATCGCCGTCACGCGGCCCCACTGTCTGCCCTTCGTGAAGCAAGCGCGCAAAACGGGGGCGCCTCTGGTGGTCATCGATCCGCTGCGCTGCGCGACAGCCAAGCTCGCCGATCACCACTACGCCATTCGCCCGGGAACCGACGGTCTGTTGGCCCTCGGCGTGGGTCGCTTGCTCATTGAAGGCGACGTGATCGACCAGGCCTTCATTGCCAATCACACCACGGGCTTCGATGCCTACCGGGAGATCGCTCTTGCTCAAGACCTCGACGCCGTGTCCGCTGCCACCGACTTGAGTCGCGATGCTATCGAGGCGATCGCCGAGCTCTATGGCTCGCGCCGACCGCTGGCGACCATGATCGGTCTCGGCGCGGGCTACTGGGGCAACTCGGGCCAGAGCGTGCGGCTCATCGACGCGCTCGCAGCCATCACCGGCAATCTGGGTGTCGCCGGCGGGGGCTCGCAATCGGACACCAGTGGTGCCGCCGGCTTCGACTTGTCGGTGTTTCGAGAGGCACCGCGCAACCAGAGTCGTCACGTCCTATTGCCTCGGCTCGGCCAGGCGATCGCTGCCGCAACCGATCCTCCGCTTACCGTGGGCTGGGTGTCGGGAGCCAATCCGGTGGCCACGGCGCCGGACACGCGCAGGGTCGTCGAAGGCTTGAACACCCTCGATTTCCTGGTGGTCGTCGACCAGTTCATGACCGGCACCGCCGAGCTCGCCGATCTGTTCTTGCCGTGCACCACCTACCTGGAGATGGATGACCTCGTCACCGCCTACGGTCACCACTGGCTGGGCCGCACGCAACAGGTGGTTCCCCCCCAGGGAGAGGCCAAGTCGGACGTGGAGATCTACCAGCTGCTCGCCGAGCGACTCGGGTTCGGCGATGCGCTAGCCGGCTCGCCAGCGCACTTCATGGATCAGCTGCTCGCCCCGCTCGCCGGGCACGGTATCTCTTCCGCGAGCCTCGCTGAGCAGCCACGACCCAATCCGCTGGCGCCCGCCGTGGCGTTCGGCGATCGCAAGTTCGACACCCCCTCGGGCAAGGTCGAGCTCACCAGCGACGCGCCCAGCGCACCGACACGCTTGGCCCCTGGACAGCTCCACCTGGTGGCCACCAAGACGCTCAAGATGGTCAACGCTCAGATGGAGGCCGACAACCTCCCGCCCGAGCCGGTCGCTCGCCTCCATCCTGCCACCCTGGCGGACCACGAGCTGACCGAGGGCGAGCACGCCTGGGTCACCAGCGAGGTTGGCCGGGTTCGCGCGCGACTGACCGCCGACCCCACCTTGCGGCGGGACGTTCTGCTCATCAACCCGGCACGCTGGCAGGGCGACGCGCAAGGGGTCAACCAGCTGCGCGAAGCCGCCCTCACGGACGTTGGCAAGGTGGCGGCCATGCACGCGACCTGCGTCACCCTGCAGCGCGACTCGGGCTAGGAGGGTGCCCCGGCCCGCCCGTGCTGTCCGCCGAGGCCGTACAAACGCCCTATTTCGTCTCGGCAGGTGCCGGGCGCAGTTGCTTACGGACGATTCGGGAGAACGTCTTGGTCATCTGCGCGTGGGTTCGCTCGTAGTCGACGATCTCGCGAATGAGCTTGTCCTTGGTTTCTTCCTCGCAGCTCTCGCTGGCGCGCACCTCCTTGGCGAGCTGAATGAAGGCGAAGCTCTCAGGCCAGTCCGGCCTCTTCTTCGCCGCCTGCGGCTCGTTCGCCGTGCGATAGTGGGAAGGCTTCGTCTTGGTCACATCGTGGAAGCCCTCGCTCGCGGTGCGCCGACCGCTGCCGTGGCACGCAGGACAGGTCGCGCTGCTGCCGCCGAAGGCGTTGCTGATCCGTCGATCGCCTCCGCAGACCGGACAGGTTTCACTTTCCATGGTAGCCGCCGTGTGGCTGAACGTGGGGTACAGGGTCGTGCATCAGCCGAGCATAGCGGATACTGCGACAACCGGGGCGACTCGCGATATCGCCATCGCTGGGGCGGGCTGCTCTGGCGTTACTCTTCCTTCACGCACTTCTTCGCGTCTGCGTCCCAGGCGCAGATCTTGCCGGCCTTGCAGTCGACGGTGAGCTTGCAGTCCTCTTCGCTGCCTGGAACGCACTTCTTCTTCTCTGGGCCGAGGACGCATAGGCCGAGGTTCTTGCACATCACCGATTCTTTGCAGTCCGACTCGCTCGGCACACAGTTGCTGGGTGCCTTGTCGTCGAAGGTGCAAGCCGCCCCAGCCTTGCAGTCTGATTGGGCTTTGCACTGGGCGTCATTGCCTGGGAGGCACTGCTTCGACTTTTCGTCATAGGCGCAGCGCTGAAGCTTGGTGCAGAACTCGGAGCTCTTGCAGTCGTCGCCGCTCTTGAGCACGCAACGGTCCTTGCCGTCGAAGGTGCAGCGCGCGTCCTGCTTACAGCCCGACGAGCCGGCGCAGTCCTCTTTGCTCGCCGGCGTACACTGGCCCTCCACCCAGGAGCACGCCCCATTGCGCTCGCAATTGGTGGCGAACTTCGCGCTGTTCTTGCAGTGCTTGCTCGACGCCTCTTTGCCCAAACAACGGGAGTCGATGCAACTCATCGACGCGCCGCAATCTTTGTTCTTCAGGCACTTGTCGAGCTCCTTTGGCTCACAGCCGACCGCCGAAGCGACCAGTCCAATGGAAAAGAGCAGGGCGATGGTGTGGCGATGTGACATGGCCGCACAATACAGGAGATTGCCTTGAGTCGCCGCCCCGGTCGGTGGCGCCGTGACAAAAGGCTGCTGGCGCGATCAGAGATCGGCGACGATCTTCTCGCTGACGCTCCAGAGCTTCTCGGCGAGCTGGTCGTCCTGCGCGGCCTTGCTCGACGTGGCGAGGTTGCAGTCGGAGAAGTACTTGCCGCTCGTCTCGGCGACCTCGGGATGAGTCGCGAGGTAGCACTCGGTTGCCGCGCCTTGGGGGATGGTCTTGAGAAACAACGAGCCGACCGCGCCGAACAGGGTCGACACCACTGGGTTCATGTGGCGGGCCAGGTTGGTGGTGATTACGCCCGGGTGCAGTGAGTTGGCTGTTTGGCCCTTGCTGAGCCTGCCTGCGAGCTGTCGCGTGAACAGGATGTTGGCTAGCTTGGACTGGCCGTAGCTCCCCCAGGCCGAGTAGTTCTTTTCGCCGGCCAAGTCGTCGAAGCGGATGCCCTCTTTCGGAGCCCGCTGATGAGCCGAGCTGCTGACGACGACGACTCGTCCATTGGCGGTCAATGCGTCGACCAGCCCGGTGACCAGAATGAAGTGACCGATGTGGTTGGTGAAGAGCTGAAGCTCGATGCCGTGCTGCTGCACTGCCTTGGGCAGGGCCATGATGCCGGCGTTGCAGATGATGGCGTCGAGCGGTCGCCCCAGCGCCTTGACCGCCTCGACGCAGGCGCGGACCGACGAGGGATCGGATAGCTCGCAGGCCAGCGGGGTGCCCTTGGCAGAGACCTGCTCGAGGGCGGCCCGTGCCTTGTCCTCGCTGCGGGCCGCTGCGATCACGTGGCCGCCGCGCATGCTGAGCACCCGCAAGGTCTCCAGGCCGATGCCCGAGTTGCAGCCGGTCAGCAGGAATGTCTGGCCGGTCAGGTCGAGGCCGACGGTGACTTGCTCGGCGGTGGTGCTGTAGCCATAGCCGTTGAGGCCGGGCTTCTGGAACATCGAGTACAAGGACATGGTGCGCTCCCTAGGTCGGGACAACATGGATCCCAAAGTGGGGGGGCGCCATCCCCGCTGACCACAAAAAGCGGCGCCCCCGCCGAGTCGTGGCTCGACGGGGGCGCCTAATGGTTGGGAGGAACCTAGCGATCAACTGCCCGGGGTGAACACGATTGGGTAGCGCACCGTCACGATGCCGCCCTCGGGTTGGGGGAAGGTCAGGCCGGAGAAAGCTCCTGCGACGCAGCCCACTACTCTGCCGTCCGGCAAGTCACCGCTGCCACCGACGCCGGAGACCGTGCCGTCTCGTCCGATGATGAAGCTGACGACCACGCGGCCTTGCAGGTTCGGGTTGGTCTTGAGGCCGGTTTGGTAGCAGACTCGGAAGCGACCGAAGTTGTTGCGGACGATGCGCTGGATGACCTCGGGGGGCAGGCGCCCGCTGACGCTTACCGGCGCAATCCGCAGGGTGGGCGAGGTGGGCCGATGTCGGGGGGGCATGCGGCCGCTGACCGATCCGTGGCCATCGCCAAAGCCATCGCCGAGACCGAGGCCGGACCCGTGACCAATGGTGCCTATGTCGCCAAGGCCGATGCCTTCGCCGATCCCTCCGCCGCCTTCTCCAATGCCGCTCAGGCCGAGGCCTGCGGCGCCGTGGGAGGGCCCAATCCCGGAGCCCCACATGTTGCCATTGGCGTTCATCGGATCGATGCCCTCGGCGGTGAGCCCAGCCCAGGGGGCGACCGGCGTGTCTGGCGAGACGCCGCCACCGACGTTCAGCAACCCGATCACGCCGAACTCGGCCGCGTCACGCAGTGCCCGGTCCCGGCCGATGTGGGGGTGGAGATTGTCTGGGCTGCCCTTGACGGCCCACTTCTTACCGGTCTCCCTGCTGGTGGGGTCACCCATCGAGCCTTCGGCGCCCTTGGAGCGGACGCCAGTGCCGCCTTCCATGTCGTTCGGGTCGTTCTGGGCGAGCTGCTCAGTCTCTTGCTGCTCCCGCTCTAGCTCGGCTGCGGTCTCCAGGTACTGTGCGACCAGGTAGCGCTGGTGATCGGTGAGGGTGTCGTCCGTGGTGGCTCCGAGGGGTGGCATGAAGGACGCCAGGGCGACCAAGATGCCGGCGTGGCCCAGGAAAGAGGCGAGGACGTAGGCCATCGCGCCGCCCATCAGGGCAGCCAGAGTGAAGGCTGCGGCGCCCTTCTTGCCTTGCCTGACGCCGCTACACTCGAAGATCATGTCGTCCAGCTGCTGGCGCACGGCGGTGCCTTCGGTGAGCGAGATCCCGTGGGCGCCGGCTAACTCGGCCAGTGGGGTGGCGTAGCCTGCCGCGATGGCCTCAGCGATGGTCATGGCTGGCTTCCCCGGCAGGGTCACCGTGCCCTGGGCCGTGGGCAAGAGGACCGCCTTGGTCGTCTCGCCTGACAAGACCAGCGGGGCTCGAGTGGCGCCGAGCTTCTCGGCGGGCACGAAGAAGTCACAGCGAAGGGGATTTCTCTCTTCTTCACCAAGGTAGAACGACTGCTTGGCGCTCAAGTGGCGGACCTGGAGCAGGTTCTGGCCCCAGGACACTCTCACCTCGACGGCTTGGGCCGTTGTTTCGTGGGCCCCTTCCGGCAACGCCGCGCCCGATTGGATCATTCGGTATTCGTAGCTGCCTGCAGGCGCATCGTCGGTAACCGGCGTTTGCGCGCTCACGAGCGATCGGAACAGTGAGGCTGTGGCCACCGGGGCGGTGAAGGGGTTCTCCTCGGCGGGCTCGTAGGGAACTGCGGCCGCGATACGCTCAGTGGTCGAGCGCTCGATTGAATCGTTGTGCATAGCAAACTCGTTTCCCGCCGCTCTTGCGGCACCTGTGGTCCGGTGGCCTCCCGCCTCACGAAGGCGGCGCGTCGCTGCGCCTCGTCACTTCGGTCGTGCGGTGCTTGATCGTAGTGACACTCCCAGCCCCGCCAGGTTCCCGTCAGGCCAATTATTCTCGGAAGCCACCCGCCTGGGACCGATGCGCTACGCTGACCTATCACCGTCTGTGGCGACCGCGAGACTTCCGTCCTGTCCGTTGATGTCCCGGAGATGGCATGATCGCCGACCGCTGGACCTGATCGGCTAAGTCCCTGTACTCTGTGACTTTGGGAGGAAAGAAATGACTTTACGCACTGTGCTTCTGGCAAGTTCCATCATTCTGCTTCCGCTGGGTTTCAGCTGCAGCGATGACGAGGAGCAGACGTCCTCATCGTCGACCACGTCCTCGTCCGGTACCGGCGGGACGGCCGGCGGTGGCGGCAGCAGTACGAGCTCTGGCACCGGCGGTACGACATCGGGCGGCGGCGGTGACGGCGGCACGGCGACCGGTGGCGGTGGTGAGGGTGGCGGTGGCCAGGGCGGCAACCAGGGTGGCGGCAACCAGGGTGGCGGCGGCCAGGGGGGTACCGGCCAAGGCGGCAGTGGTCAGGGCGGCTCGTCCAACTGCGTCAGCTGCTTCGACGTGCTCACCCAGCAGGCCAATCCAGCCGAATTGTGTACTGACGGTCAGACGTCATCCGCTGACATTTGGAATGCGCTCGATACCTGTGTTTGCACCACCAACTGCGCTAGCCAGTGCGCCAATAGCTTCTGCAGTGGTGGGTCCGCGCAAGGCCAGTGCAACGCCTGCATCGGCCAGAACTGCTCGACCGAGTCGACGGCTTGCTACTCGGACAC
>JAUVCD010000287.1 GCA_030590865.1 Myxococcales bacterium
CGCACCGCATCGGTTCGAGGCACATCGAGCTGGGGCAGCGATGCGCCGCTGCGACCGGCAGCCCCACGCTCGAAAATCGGTGGCTCAGCGAACTGAAGTCCGTGCTCAGCGCTCATCCCACGCTCCTATCACGGCCTGCGGCACCCGTCCTCTGCCCACCAGCGAGGCAGCGAGGGTGACTCGTCTTGCCGGATCAGAGCTCAGGAGCCTCGACATCGGGCTCGGTCGGCTCGTCTGGCTCGCCGTCTTCAGTGTTGTCCGAATCCCAATCACCCCCACCCACATCGGCCGCTCCGGAGCCGCCGATGGAGTTGATGTCAGGCTCGGTGTTGCGCTGCTTGATGGCTTTCCACTCGGTCCCGACTTCATCGTCACCGCGACCGATCTGACCCACGATCTCGTCGTCGACATTTTCGCCGGTCGGCCGAGTGTAGAGGAAGTAGCCCTTACCCACCTTCTTCGAGTTGGGCCCCACCAGACCGTCGACGAACTCTTGCCAGTCGAACTTCAGCAGATTGCCATCGGCGTTGCCCTGCAGCTTGCCCCATTGCCCCTTGCGAGGCCGCTGCCACCTGCCCTCGACGAGGTTGCCATCGTGGACGACATGAAGATGACCGAACAAGGGGCTGTAGTAGACGCCCGTCCATTCAGCATCCGCCGGCATCGAGCCGGCCTTGACGCTCGCCGTCTTGCCCTGGGGCTTGGGGGGACCGCAGCTGACCGTGCTGGAGACCACAAAGCAGACAAACAAGAGTGAAATAATCGTCGATAGTAGAGCCCTGATCCGCATGGCGCGCAGCCTAGCACAGCCCTAGGGGCTTTTCGCCACGGCTCACAGTATCGAGCGCCGAGCGAGATACCGGTGACTCAGCCCCCACGTCGGAGGAATGCCGCAACAACGTCGTCGAACCGCCGCTCGGTGACGTGGCGCTCACCAAAGACATGCACGGCGTGCTGAGCAGCCACGGAGGGATCGGGCACGGTGACATGACTGCGCGAAGACCCACGCTGAAATACGCTCGTGGGGCGATCATCGGACGGCGGGGGCCGCGAGACCGGCGGACTGCTCCGTCGGGGTCCGATCCGGTCAATCGCCGGCGGCGGAGCCTCGGAGGGTGTCGGTGAGCTTGGCCTGATCCGCCTTTGAGGCTGCGCCATCGGTACGGGTCGCCGAGGCGGCTGAGACACCGGGCCGCCAGGTCCCGTGCCCGGTGGAGCCACAGCCTGCGGCGGCGGCGTGGAGCGTGAGCCAACGAAGCTGTAGGTGCCCGGGCTGCCGTCTGTCGGGGGCGGGGGCACCTTCGACGGACTCTGGGTGGCGTCCGGAATTACGGGTGCCGGCACGGGTGGGCTGGTGGGAACGTCGGCCGGGGCAGGCACGCCGTCGAGCAGCTCGATAGGTTCGGACGGAGGAGTAGAAGGAAACGGACCGGCCGGCGGCGACTCGGCAAGGTCGAGCATCGCCTCAGCCGGCAAGGGAGCGGGGGCGGCATCGCTCATGCCGTCGCCCGCCGCGCCCTCCTCCAGTCCGAGCATCTCATCGAACTCGCCGTCCCGTAGATCGATGACCATTTGCTTGTGCTGGTCACGCATCATCGCGCGCACCTTCTCGGAAAGATTGTCACCACCGAGTAGGTGCTCGTAGGACGTCTTGGTCGTGTTCACGACGCGGCCACCATCTGCAAACAGGTGGGTGATCACGTGTGGATGCTTGGAACCCGAGTCCTCGGTCTGCACATGGTAGACCTGTCCCTTGTAAGGGATGTTGTTGTTGTAGCCGAGCAGCGGGGTTGCAGAATCCAACGGAATCCGCATCGTAACTCACACTAGCGGCGGCTCGCCACCAGAGTGGTGCAACAATCGGCGCGCAGTTCATCCGGGCCTGAACCACAGATGACGTGGCAGCGGTCAGTCCGGCTTGGAACAGTGCCCCCCGCCAGGGCCCATTACTGGAGGCAGCGCTCCATTTCGTCGACGTTGGGCGAGCTCAACCCACACTCGACCTGAGCGGCACTGAGCTTCTCTAAGCATGAGCGCAGATCGGCGCTGCGGGTCGGCGCGCCCTTCGATCGTAGAGTAGCCTGGGCAATGTCGTCTGAGTCGATGCGGGGATCGCGAGCGCGACTCGCGTGCTCGAGATAACGATCCAGCAGCTCGGCACATTGGCCCTCGCTTGGCCGCGGCGCGACGATCCGCAGCAGGCTCCTGAGCACGACGAATCCAACGATAGCCGCTACCACGAGTGCCGCAGCCGCCAAATCCCGCCGGCGCGCGCTGCGGCGGCCCAGCTCTGAGTTTGGGGCGGGCTGGCCTCGGGCGCTACCGCCCTCCCCCGGTCCGGAGCTCACTGGAGACACTCGTCTAGCTCCTCGGCAGTCTTGGCCTGCTTCACGCAGGCCATGGCGCTGTCGGTGATCCGCTTGCCCACACAGTCGGCGAGCAACTCGTCGCCCTTGGCGGCACGGGCGTCGGCGACCCGCTGCGCGATGACGGCAGGATCTGTGATGCCCTGGGAGCGCAGCTCGATCTCGGCGCTGCTACGGAATATCTCCGCGCACTCGACATCAGTCGCTGGATGACCGCAGCCGGACAAAGCGCCCAGCGTGGCACTGAGGGCCGCCAGCGCGGTGAATTTGCGTCCCATGAGGGCCGCAGATTCTGTCCTAATTCTGGACGCTTGTACAGGTGCTGCTAAAGTTGTTTAGTGACCACGGATTCCGGTCAGGCGCGTCGTGGAGCGCGCCCATCGCTGGCCAAGCGCCATGGCAAAGGCGGACGGACCACTGACGAGGTAGCCCTTCGCCCGAAGCGCCGTGCCAGGCCTCGCAAGAAGCTCTTGCCTGAGGACTACCTCGAGCGCGCCATGGAAGCCAAGAGTGCCCGTGCCCGGGGGACCTGGGCGCTGCGCGGGCTGGCCTCGGCTGGTGATCTCGACCCCACGACCCATGCGATGTTGCTCCACCAACTCTACCTGTCTCATTTTTCGCAAGGCCAGTTCGAGCGGGCCTACGAAATCGCCGAGCAGGCTGCCGAGATCGGCGTGCTTCCCGACGTGATGCACCAGGACGCGGCCCGGGCCAAGCAAGCATTCGGCGATGTAGACGGGGCCATCGGGCATCTGCGGCTGGCCGCACGTCTCGGACCCGCGCAGCGCAAGCCCTTCCACTATTGGACCCTCGGCTCCATCTTGTTTCTGGCCGAGCGGCACGATGAAGCCATCTCGGCACTGCAACGCGCGGCTCGTTGGAGCACCACGGAAAAGCCCCTTTATCAGGGACACTTGGCGCTCGCCAAGTGCGGCGCCGGCCGCCGAGTGAGGGGCCTCAAGGGCCTGATCGAGCGCCTCGAGGACTGCCCGGCCGGTCAAGGATACGGACGGTTCGTCTTGGGGCAGCTAGCGTTCCAGAGCGCCCGATTCGCTGAGGCCCGCGCCTATCTCGAGGCCTTCGTCCAACGCACCGAAAAGGGCCGCTCAGCCATGGCTATCGCCCTGTCGGGGGAGCTGAAGCTCGCCAGAGCGACCCTCGCCAAGCTCCGCAACGCCAGCTAGTTTCCGGCCCGAAAGGCGCTGCGGTCTCGCGCGCCCCTGGGCGGGGCGAAGGGCGCGCGAGCCCTTCGCGAGCGCCTCCTGTTGGCCGACTAGCGTTTCTTTCTCGGGGTTTTTCTTCAAAAATCCCGCCCCATCGCCTTCGGCGACGGGCCCCACCCCAAAGTCGCTCGCTTCGCTCACGGTTTCGGGTCCCGACGCGCTTTGCTCGTCACCCGTGCACGCGCTTCGCGGGAAAAAAGGGGGTTTCGAGCCGCCAACCAGCTAGGGCCTGCCGCGCTGCCTCCCTACTCGATGCCGTCGAGTAGCTTCAGGAACTCGTCGGGGCCGATGTAGTCGGTGATTCGCTGGCGCTCTTTGCCCGTCGAGTCGAAGAGGATCACGGTGGGGAGGCCGACGACGCCATATTTTGCCTGGATCTTGTCGAATTCCTCTTCTTGTTTCTCTTGGTCCTCATCCGACAGATCCTCATTGACCGACACATCGATCTTCAGCGCCACGAAGTGTCCGGCCTGCTTGCGCACCCGCGGGTCCGAGAAGGTATTGCGATCGAGCTTGCCGCAGGCGATGCACCACTTGGCGGTGAAATCCACCAGCATCGGGCGTTTCTCGGCCTTCGCCTTCGCCGTGGCCTCAGGCTCTGAATAGCTGAAGGTCAGCAACGGACCGTCACCAGGGTCGCCGGGCTGGGCAGCTGAATCGCGGGGAGCCTCGAGGCTCGCCACAGCAGCAAAGCCGCCCCCCGTCATCAGCAAGATGCCGAGACCTTTGCGACCCTTGACCCAGAGACCACCATCGCTCCAATCCAGGTGCACGGCGCCGATGAGCAAGCCGACGATGGTCACCCCGAGGGCGATGCCGCGGAAGGTCCAGCCAGCCCTGACGTATTGGGTCAACACAGGGAAGGCCAGCTTCAAGAAATAGAGCGCCGCGATCACCATGACCACGCCGAAGAAGGACTTGACCCAAAGCATCCACTTGCCGCTCTTCGGCAAGCCAACGGCGAAGGTGCCGACAATCCAGAAGGGGATGCCGAGCCCAACCGAAAACGCCGTCATCGCAGCGGCGCCCTGTAGCGCGCTCTGAGTTTGGCTGATCCACACCAAGATGCCGGTGAGCACGGGGCCCGTGCAGGGCGCGGCCACGATCCCGCTGACCAAACCCAGCAAGAACGCGCCACCATAACCGATGCCGCCAACAGCGCTCAGTCGCTGCATCAGCGACTGAGGCAAGACCATTTCGAAAGCGCCGAACATCGAGGCCGCCAGCGCCAAAAAGAGGACGCCCACCCCAATGTTCACCCAGCTGTGAGACAGCAACGAACCGAACACGCCGCCGGTCAAGCCCGCGACCACGCCCAAAGGCACGAACATGGCGACGATGCCAAGCACGAAGCAGGTGGACAGCAGCATGCCCTCGGCACGGCTCTTAGTCTCCCGGGCTCCGAACACGCTCACGGTGATGGCGATCATCGGGTACACGCAGGGTGTGAGGCTGACGAGGAAACCGCCAACCAAGGCTGCTCCCAACGCATAAAGTGGGCCGCGCCCGAGTGCCTCGCTGAACGCGTCGGACGGTTGCTGAGCATGAGCCATCAGCGGAAGCACCAGCGTCACGACGAGTGCCCACAGCGCCACCACCATGGGGCGCCAGCGCCGAGGGGAAATACACCAACTCATACGACCATGTAGGCTAGCAGAGCCTGACCCAGACGACAGCGGCGCGCGATGCCCCGCTGCGGGGCTGCTGAGATTGCCATCTGCTTTCGGTGGAGAAGGGGCCACAAACATGGGCCAAGTCATTGAAATTGATAACAATCACGTCGCTTCAGCCGTGCTGACATCAATGGCTCTACCCATCACCTTTGCGGCAAAGGGTGGGCGGCTAGCGCCAACAGTTGATAGAGTTTCGTCCCGGGTCGGCGCCGGTAGCGGCGCGTTTCATCCCGTGGACTTGCGAGCATGGTAAACGTCGACTGTCCTGGTTGCGGCTCATCCTACAGCGTATCGGAAAAGCGCATCCCCAAGAGCGGGCTGAAGATGCGCTGCCCGAAGTGCAGCGAGAGCTTCCTGATCGAGACGCCCGCTGGGACCGGCGATGGGAGCGCCGCCGAGCCGCAGAAGCCCAAGCCGAAGCGAGCGCGCACCCAAGTGGGGACGGGGGCGGTGGCCGGCATGGGCCTCGCGCCACCGGGTCGATCGCTCGACGGTGTGGGTGCCCCCACTCCGCCACCGACCAAGCGGCCAATATTCTCACCACCACGCCCCATTCCGGCGGTCAGTGCAGACATCGACGTCGGTGCAGAAGGGCTCCTGGCGCAAGAGCAACAAGCGGCTGGCGCGGGCGCCATGGATTTGGCGGATGTGGACGCTGGCTTCGGAGCCATCGAGCCGGGCGAAGATGACGCCGGTGGTTTTGGTGTCATCGATCTGGCGCTGCCCGACTCAGCCGGTTCCGCCGCACCAGCGGCGGGTGCAGGAGAGGACCGCCACGGCGATCTGCCCATGGCGGCGGTGGACCAAGATCTGCCTGCGCCGGTGGTGACCGACGCTGACTTGCCCATGCCCGCGGCCAGGCCCGCCCCCCCGCCGCGACCCGCAGCAGCCAAAGCGCCACCGCGACCCAGGCCCGCCCCGCCTCCAGCACCACGGCCTAGGCCCGCCGCGGCCGACGCCCCCTTGCCCCTGGGCTCAGACGCCGACTTGCCCATGCCAGCGGTGACGGACGCTGACTTGCCCATGCCGGTAGCGACGGAGGCCGACCTGCCCATGTCGTTGGCAACGGAGCCCGATCTGCCCATGCCGGCAGCAACGGACGCCGACTTGCCCATGCCCGTCGGCCACCCGGATCTACCCATGCCGGCCGGACCTGCCGACCTGCCCATGCCCGTCGGCTCAGAGGCCGACTTGCCCATGCCCGCGGGGCATGCCGACCTGCCCATGGCCACCGGCCCAGCTGACCTGCCGATGCCCGCGGACATGGATCTACCGCTCCCGGCGGCGGGATTGCCGGTACCGGCAGACCAGAATTTGCCGCTGCCCGCGGCTGGCCTGCCCGTCCCGGCAGACCAGGATCTACCGCTGCCCGCGGCTGGCCTGCCCATCCCCGCAGACCAGGATCTACCGCTGCCATCCCCCACCGGTGACCTGCCCCAACCAGCGGACCTCGACTTCCCCTCGCACATCGGCGCAAGTGGAGACTCCGAAATCCCGATGGAGGGCGGCGACATGCCGCAGCCAGGGGACGGCTCATCACCCTTCGTCGCCGATGCCGGCGCAGACGCAGGACTGTTCGGCGACCAGTCTCAAGTCCAAATGGACCAGGCTTTCCTGGAGGGGGGGCAATTCCCTTCGGATCCGCCACCGGGAGCAGGCGGTGAGTTCCGGGCCGACTTGGAGTCCGAGCCGCCCGAAGGGGCGCCCCCGCGACCGACAGGAGTCGGCGACGAGTTCGACATCGACGAAATCCCCGGGGGCGACGCCGAGTTCGGGTCTGATGAGCTTCAACCGAGTGAGGAGGATGGAGCGCCGCGAGTCAAGATCAAGCGCAAACGTTCCAAGGCCCTCCGCCTCGCCATTGGCTTGGTGCCACTGATCGCCATCGGCGGGGGCTTGCTGAATCTGACCTCAGTGGGCCCCTACGGCGTCTATTTCATCGCCGACACGCTCAACAAGTCCAAACACGAGTCGGGGCTGGTCGCCTTCCGCGCTTCAGCTCAGGCCCAGCTCGAGGCGGACACCGCCGCCGAAGCAAGCGCAGCCTTCGCCCGGGCGCGGGGGGAGCAGGCACAAGCGCCTCGCTTCGCTCCGATGGCGGCATACGCCGCCTACTTGGCCTTCATGAAGAGCATCCGGTTCGGCAAAGACAGCGCCACCGAGACAGCCGCCAAGCAGCTGCTCACGCGTATTGTCGAAAGCTCGCATGGGGACTACTGGGACCTCGCCAAGGCGGCGGGCGCCGCCGTGGAGGGCAACGTCAAAGCCGCGCAGGCAGGGATTGCCCGGCTCACTCAACGGATCCCCAACGACATCGATCTCATCGTACTGGCCGCCGAGGTCGAGCTAGCGGCCAGCTCGCCCAAGACCGCACTTCCCCTGTGGGAGAAGGCCGTCAGCGTGAAGAAGTCGGCGCGGTCCCTCTATGGGCTGGCTCGAACCCAACTGGCTATCGGCAAGCCGAAGGAAGCCCGCAAGAGCGCCGAGGAGGTGCTCAAGCTGTCGAAGAGCCACGCCGGTGCCCGCACCTTGATCGCCACGCTCTTGTGGCAAGATAACCGGAAGAGCCCGCGAGGCGCCGAGCTACTTGGCGAGGTCGTCACGAAGGGACCGGTGCGGGACGCGGCGAGCAAGAGCGAGCTGGTCGTGGCCCACAGCGTGCTGGGCTCGATCCACTTGTCTCAGTCCCACCTCGGCGCGGCAGAGAAGGCCTTCGACGAAGCCCTCAAGCTCGACCCTCAGTCGGCCCGTGCTCTGATCGGCAAGGGTGAGGTGTTCTTCGTCGCTGGACGCCACACCGAGGCGCTCGGTGGGTTCGAAGCAGCACGGCGAGCTGACAAGACCAGCGTGCTCGCCGTGGTGGGCGTGGCCAAAACCAAGATCTCCCTCGAACGAGCCAAAGAGGCACGAGGCGAGCTGGTCGGCCTACTCAAGACGAGCAAACACCCGCTGGTGGGCTACTGGCTCGGCCAGGCCTACGAGGCCTTGGGCGATCGGAAAAGCGCTGAGGCGGCCTACCGGACGGCCATCAAGGTAGGCGTCCAGAATCCCGAGGTGGTGCGCGCCTATGTGGCCCTAGCCGACCTGCTGGGCGCCCGGGGTGATGCCAAAGCTGCAGTCGATGTGCTCGCCGAGGCCAGCGAGAAGCTGCCCGAGAGCGCTGAGCTTCACAACGCGCGGGGCGACGTAGCCTTGAAGGCCGGACGACTGACCGAGGCCGAGCGAGAGTTCCAAGAGGCGCTGAAGATCGAGGGAGACAATCTGGCGTCTCGTTTCCGCCTGGCCATCACCCACCGGCGCGCGCGAAGCTTCGATGCCGCGACCAAGGAATTCGACGCGGTAGCCAAGGTGGACCCGGATTTCCCCGGACTCGCCCTCGAGCGCGGCCTCTTGTTCCATGAGACGGGCCAGACCGACAAGGCGCTGGAGATGTACAACGCGGCGCTCAAGAAGGCGCCTAACGATGACGACCTGAAGCTGCGAGTCGCCTCGACTCAGGTCCTGAGCGGCCAGTCCAAAGAGGCTTTGCCGCTGTTGCGCACCGTGTTCCAGAAGCGCCCCCGCTCTGCGGAGATCAACTACTTCCTCGGCCGGGCGCTGTTGATGGTGGGCGAGTCGCCCCAAGAGGCGCTCACCTTCCTCGAGGCGGCGGTCCGCTTCGACGCCAATCGGGCGGTATACCACCTCTACGTCGGCTGGGCCGCCAACGAGGCCGGCCGGCCGTCACTCGCCGAAAAGGCCATCGAAGCCGCGCTGGCGCTGGACAAAAACCTGGGAGACGCCTACTGGCAACGGGCCGTGGTGCTGCTCAAGCGTCAACAGACACTGGACGCCCTCGACGATTTGGCCATCGCCCTCGAGAAGAATCCCACCCGCTATGAGGCCTACGCGACGATGGCGATGTGCCATCAGGAGCAGACCAATTACCCGGCGGCCGAGGAGGCCTGGCTCAAGGCCATTGCAGGGGACGACTCGGTGCCTGAATGGCAGTACCGAGTGGGCGAAATCCTGAGCAATCGGAACGCTAAGGACCAGGCCGCTCCGCATCTGCTCAAAGCGGTCGACTTGTCGACCAAGCGCAAGGAAACGCCTGGCTGGCTGTGGAAGGCCAATTACCTGCTCGGCGAGGCCTTGCGCACCAGCGACCGGGAGCGCGCACTGGCGGCATTCAAGGAGTTCAAACGGCTGACCACCAGCGAGAACGCCTACCGACCGGACGCCAAGCGCGCCATCGCAGAGCTCGAAGGCAAGCGCTAGGGGCGGATTGCTCCGTTGACCCGCTGATGGCTGCCATCGGGCTCCTGCTCAATCCCCGCGCCAAGCGCACGGCCAAGGATCCCGAGCTGGCCTACCGGCTGAAACGAGTGCTCGGCGACGCCGGCATGGCCCGCACGCCCCGATCCTTTGCTGAGCTCATCGAGGTTGCGACGGACTTCAAGCGGTCGGGGGTCGAGCTGGTGGCCGTGGCGGGCGGCGATGGCACCAACCACATCACTTTGTCGGGGCTGGTCTCGGCCTACGGCACGGCCGAGTTGCCCTACTTCGCCATGTTGCGGGGGGGCACGATGAATACGGTCGCCAATTCGTTCGGCATTCCCCGCCGCCGCCCTGAGAAACTTCTGGCCCGCTATCTGCGTGCCTATCGCCGCCGCGCCCTGAACCCCATGCGCTTCGTCGAGCCGAACGCGCTCCGAGTCGGCCAGCGCTACGGCTTCATTTTCGGTACCGGCTGCATCTACGGCTTCATCTCTGAATACAGCAGCCGAGAGGAGCGCAGCGGAATTTGGGCTGCCCAGGTGCTCGGCCGGGCCGTCGCTTCTTCGGTCGTCGGCGGCGCGGCGCTCAGTCGAGTCGCCCAGCGTTGGCACGGAGAGGTGCGCTTCGACGATGGTTCAGCCTTCCCGGAGCGCGGCTATCTCACGGTGGGCGCCTCCACCTGCGCCCAAATTGGTCTGGGCTTCAAGCCCTTCTTCCGCAGCGGTGAGCGCTCTGATCGTTTCCATATCCTGGGGATCCACGGCTCGGCAGGTCAGACCATCCGCGGGCTTCCCCGAGTCTGGCAAGGGCGCTCCCTCGGCGGTCAGCTCACCTACGAGAGGCTCACCGACCGAGCGATCCTGCTGCCCAGCGGTGGCAGCGTGCCTTACACGCTAGACGGCGACGTTTACGAGCACCAAGGCCCGCTCGAGGTTGCCATCGGCCCGCGACTGCGGATCCTGATTCCTTAGCGCCCGGGCCGGACCCTAGGGACAAGGTCCGGGGATCAGAATCGCCACGTTGTCGATGTACCACCCAGGACGATTCACGAAGAGGATGGGGTCGATGTCGTTGGACCCGAAGACGAAGCGGGCGCGGAAGGTGTTGGTGGTGTGGTTCGAGACGTCGACCAAGGCCTGGTGCCACTGAAGCTCGATGCCACCGCAGGTATAGGCAGCGGTGGCGCCATCAACGGCACACTGAGCGCCGTTGCAGGATGGCGAGCCGCCACTACCATCGGAGCATTCGACCGTCTTGGCGCCCCACTCGTACCCGCCCTGAGGCGTCACCGGAACCCAGCCATTGCCCGAGTCAACCTCGATTTGCCCACCTGAATAGGACATCCAGTCGATGAAACCGCAGAAGAACGGCGTGGAAGCGCACTCCCGGAAGTCGTACCAATGGTAGAAGCCGAGCAGCACAGTCTGGCCCTGATAGGTCGATAGATCGACGGTCGGCGAAACCAGGTAGGAGCTCTGACAGGTCGCCGCGTTGCCGTGCAGCCCAGTAGCCCATACGTTGCCATTGCCCTCGCAATCGTCGGCAGGCCCTGACGTCGGCGTGCCACAGGACCAGTCGCTGTTGGTCCCGGTGGTCGTCCACCCTGACGGACAGCCGCTGTCGAAGTCCCAGTGGGAGATGAAGCATGTTGGGCTGCCGTATCCGCAAGGGGTGCCCCCACCGCTGCCGCCAGCGCCACCACCACCGCCGACATTGCCACCAGCACCGCCGACATTGCCACCAGCACCGCC
>JAUVCD010001040.1 GCA_030590865.1 Myxococcales bacterium
CCCCACCGCATCGCGGTCGGGTCTGGGACACTGCGAGGCGCGAGCCGGCGACTCGGGACCAATGCAACTACCCGAGTGACGCACTGGCCGAGCAGCCGAGCACCAGCGGCCTCAGGACGAGTATGAAGCGGCTGCCTCGTCAAGGGCAAAGAAGTCCGTCTCCGGAAACAGATGACCGGTCGTTTGGCGCCTTTGCACTGGGTCGCTCCCGGACTGCGAGGGTTTTGCAGTCGAGTATCCGCGCTCATAGGCGCATAGGTGGGAACCGGATGACGGGCCACAATCGAACCGGCGTGCTCAAGGCACATCGTCCTGAACGTGGTCACCGTCTGGTCCCCCGTAGCCGGGAGTTGCTTGGCAGAGGCGTTCTTGGCGAGTGCTGCTACACCAACGTGAGAGAGGCGTAGGGTTTTTCGTCTCGCCACATGGCGTACATGATGCGAGCCAATTTGCGGGCAAGCGCCACGATCGCTTTCTGGCATCCTCGACGCTCGCCGATGGCTTTTGCCCATCGAACGTTCGGATCGCCTGGACGAGAACGCCACAACACCCAGCTTGCCTGAACTAGCGCCACCCGCGTTCGTGCAGCTCCGGCCTTGCTGATGCCGAGTCGACGCACGCGTGCCCCGCTCGAGCGTTCTCCTGGCGTCAGTCCCAGATACGATGCCACCGAGCTCGCGTCGTCGAAACGACTGACGTCGTCGATCGCTGCAGCAAAGGACATTCCAGTAATCGGACCAACACCAGGAATTGTCTGAAGCCGAGCAACAACGGGATCGTTCTTCGCCACACGCTCGATCGACTTCGAGTTGTCGAGGATCTCCCGATTCAGTTCGGTGATGATCTTCAGTTGGCTCTCGATGAACTGCGGTAGCCCGTCGGGATGCTCGAGGCATTTCGCGCAAACCCGTTTCGGGAAAGTCTCGGGCGTTCCACCCGGAAGTCTGATGAGACAGGTACGCATCCAGCCGCGAACGGAGTTGACCAGTGCAGTGCGCGCTTTCACCAGCGAGTCGCGGGCCGTCAGCATGCTTTTTCGGTCCCGCGAGGTCGCAGACGGGATGTGCACTCGGGGCAAGCTTTCCATACGGCATGACATTTCCGACAGCGCCCGTGCGTCGCGAACATCGGTCTTGACCCCGCGATGGCCAACCCCGAGCTGTGGCGCCAAAACCGCGGGGACCACCACGGCCTCCAGCCCTCGGGCCTGAATCTTCTCCGCAATCGCGAAGGCCTCGGAACAGGTCTCCAGAATCACCCTTCCCGGAGGCTCTGGAAGAACGTCGGTGACGGAGCTGGTCTTGCACGACAGCTCGCGAACAATCTTGCCGACCGCGTCGCGAACGCAAACCTGAGACTTCCTTCCACCGAGATCGATCGCTATATGGTTCATGGCTGTCTCTCCTTTGTGCCACTACGAGCACGTGTAGGTTGCGGAGCAATGCTACCGCGATTGGAGAGACAGCCGCTTCATCACATCTAACCGTCGAGCCCGGCCTCCTACCAGGTACCATTGGTCCGACGACGTGCGGCCGGGCGAATGGTGAGGCCTGAGACGCTGGGCCGGGCCTACCGGTAGGTGCCAGTGACCGTCATCAGGACCTGCGATGCCTGCGGCCCGCCGACGGCCTCCCGGTCACCCACCGGTGCAACGGCCACCGACGGGAACCACTGCTCGACGTGCGGCAAGAAGCCCCAGCGCGACGGCGCGTCCGGCGACAACGCCGCGGTCTCTGGGGCGCTCATCGGCTCCCAATCGAAGAAGCCGGTGACGATGGTACCGGCAGCGAGCCCTGCGACCGACCCGGCGGCGATGCCTACCTTGGGACTGCCGCCACTCAGGGTCGTTGCCAACAGACCGGAGACGAGCCCGAGCCCACCGCCTACGCTGATCCAGGCGAACTGTTTCGGTGGCATCTCTACCAACTGACTGATCGCTACCGAGGTCAACAACAGCGCGACGTCGGTCGCGACAGCGGTCGTACCGACACCGAGAAAGACAACGCTGTCGTAGGCGTCCGTGGCTTCGTCGATCGCCGCCGCGGTCCAGATACCGGTCCATACGCCCCAGGCGCTGCCGGCCAGCAGAATCAGAATGTCAGTACTGTCGAGCTGGAGATACGGACCGAGGTAGGTTGCGGTC
>JAUVCD010000813.1 GCA_030590865.1 Myxococcales bacterium
GGTGCCTGTCGAGCCGCTCCACAGCAAGATCCTCACTCACCTCAAGGGAGGGATCCCATGCCCGAGTCGCTGTTTGCTTGGGGGCAAGGAGCTGACCGTGAGCCCCACCGGTAAGCTCTATCCCTGTGCCCAGATGGTTGGGGAGGATAGCGATGACGCTCACGTGATTGGCCATGTGGACCGGGGTGTCGACGCGGCGGCTTTGGCTCGGTTGCAGACGGCCAAGGACCGGGTCGAGCAAACCTGTGCGGAGTGCGAGCTACGGGATCGATGCCAAAGTCAGTGCGGCTGCCGGCATGTTGCGCTCAGCGGCGAGCTCGGCCGCATCACCGCGACGCTTTGCGAGATCGAGGCGGCCTACATCGACGCGTCCGACCGGGTGGCCGAGACGCTCTTCTTGGAGAAGTGTCAGACGTTCCTCGGCTACTACTATGGCAAGACGTGGAAGGCCGCTCAGGGAGCAGGCCTGACCCAGCTCCGGCGCTCCAGGGACGACTGACCGCTACTGGAGACCACCGGTACCGGCGGCACCGGTGGGACGACCTCCAGCGGTGGGACCGGTGGCACGACCAGCAGTGGTGGCGCCGGCGGAGCGATGAGCTCGGGTACCGGCAACCAGGATCTGAAGGACATCAGCCAGTTCTGCGTGTCCCCTGGTCAGAATTGTATTGCCGATGGGCACACGGGATCCGTGAAGCACGAGGAGTCCCAGCAATCGGTGTTGCCGTTACCATCGTTGTCGAAGCCGTCGTCACAGGTTGACTCCTCAACCTCACAATTCGCCTCGCCCGATGGGCAGTCTTCGGTGTCGGTGCAATCGACCAGGCCGTCACCGTCGTTGTCGAAGCCATCGCTGCACGAGGTCTCGGGATACTCGCAGCACCGTGCGTCGTCGGGCAAAGACCCGGGATCCTCACAGCGCGGTTGGTTCTCGCACGCCTTCCTGTCCTGGCAGTCCGCCAGGCCGTTACAGTCGTCGTCCTGCCCGTTGATGCAGTCGATTTCCGATGCCAGGCTTCCCCAGGGGCACACACACTCGCCAGCGATGCAGATCCCTCCGATGACCCGTTGGTCGTCGGGCTCGTCGGGCTTGTTGCAGGGGTAGCCTCCACAACGGGGCGCCGTGCAATCCACCTGGTCCTGAGGGCTGCCACAGAGCACCCAAGGGGTCTCGCAGGCCTCGTCCGCGTCGCAAGCTAGAGCGTCACAAGCGACCAGGGCGCAATCCGGATCCTGACAGTCCTTCAAGCCGTCACGGTCATCATCATCGCCGCCGCCGCAATGTTCGACAGACCGATCTCCAAACGTGTACTCCCATGTCTCGTCGGAGGCAGCCCCGAACAACACCCCTCCAAACGCGACGACTCGGCGCCTCCGTTGGTCGAAGGCCATGAACGACAAGGGACCGGAAGGCGACGTAATCGGTGAGCGCTGGCGCCAACTCCGGCCGTCGAACTCCCAGGTGTCCGTGAGCGCGCTGTCACCGTCGAAGCCGCCATAGAGGAGCAGACGGTAGCGGGCGGCGTCGAAGGTCATGCCAAAGCCCAGCCGCGCCTGCGGCGACGACGGCGTATGGATCTGGGTCCAATGATCGCTCTCGAGATCGTACTCCCAAGTCTCCGCAAACCGACCCGACCAGGGGTGAATACCGCCGAACAACACCGTCGTGCCTCGAACCGGCGAGTAGACCATCTGCTGCATCAGCCTCCGTGACGGGTGCGGGTCGGGAGACTGCTCGTTCCAATGGTCACCGTGGTAGACCCAGGTGTCGCGGTAGATGATCGGAAAACTGTCGGGGTCCTCCTTGAAGATCCCGCCGAACACCACGATGCTCTGGGCAGAGGCATCGTAGGACATGCTGTGCGCGGCACGCGAGTCTGGGCTCGTCGCTGAGTCTCGCTCGGTCCATCCGGTGCCGTCGTACTCCCAGAGTCCATCCCAGGCTGCATCGTCGGACAGCTCCGAAATACTCGTGCTGCTGGTGCCGCCGTAGAGCACCACGACTTCGTTGGCCTCGTCGTAGACCATGGCGTGACCGACCTTGGCTATCGGCGTTGGCTGCGAGTCGTTGGACGTCCAGCTCGTACCGTCGAACTCCCAGGTCAACCCATCCGTCGCCTCGTCCTCCTGGTCCGGGATGCCTCCCCAGACCACGAGCACGCCGCGGTGGCTGTCGTAGACCCCCACTGCACCCTTCCGCGCCGAGGGGGCCGACGTCAGCTCTCGCCAAGGCGAGGTCACGTCAGCATCGTAGGCCCACGTATCGCCGAGGGCTTCGTTGGTGCTTCCTCCGAAGGCCACGACGATCCCCGCAGCCTGGTGGTAGGCCATTCCTAAACGCTCGCGGCCGGGGGGAGCCTCCGCGGGGGGGAGCGCGATCTCCTGCCACCCATCGAGCCACCCTTGGTTGCCCACCAGGTCAAACTCCCACGTGTTGTCGAACCACTCCGTGTTGCTCATTGCGCCACCATGGACCACCAGCACGTGCCTCGAGCTGTCGACCGCCAGGCCAAACTGGCTGCGAGATTCGGCCCCTTCCGTTCCAGAATAGACCGAGGTCCAAGACGTATCCTCGAAGGCCCACAGCTCCCCGGCGTCCAAGAGCAGCACCTGGGCGTTGAAACCGTCGTAGGCCATCTTGGTACCCAGGTTCGCCAGCGGCGCATTCGGAGCCGGCGGATCCATCACAGGCACCAGCTCCGTCCAGACGCCTTGGTCGCCCTCCCAGGTGTATGCCCAGGTGTCGCCCAGATCGTCCTCGCCAGCAGGAAAGCTGCCTGGCCGACCGCCGCCGAACAGCACGACTCGATGGTGCGCCTCGTCGTAGACCATGGAGTGATCTCGTCGGATACCGGGGTTGGTCGCAGGCGTAACCAGGGACCAAGACGACGTCGCACTGTCGAGCTCCCAGGTGTCGTCGAGATGCGCCCCCGTCGAGCCCACCCCACCGAACAACACGATGCTCATCTTGTCCGTGTCGTAGGCCATGGCGTGATACTGCCGAGCCGGCGGCGAGCCGCTTGGATGGAGCTGTTGCCACGAGACACCGTCGTGCACCCACGTATCGGCCATCATTCCGGTCGCCGTGCGCCCGCCAAAGAGCACAATCCGCTGCCGCGACGCGTCGTAGACCATGTCGTGGCCCCTGCGAGCGCCGAGCGGGTGATGCCACTTCGTCCACCGATCGAACTCAATGCCGCAGAGACTCGAGCAACCGTCGGCGCTGCGAAAGTTGCCGTCGTCGCACTGCTCTGACGTGGCCCCGTCGATGCTTGAGCTTTCAAGAATGCCATCACCACATTGCGTGCAGCGTCTGGTGCAATTCGTAGAGCAGATGGGGTCGGAGGGAAGAGGATCATCGTCCGAACCGCAGGAAAAGCCGCCAAAATCATCCTGATCGCAATCCTCGTCCGGCCCCTTCACACCGTCACCGCAATAGGGTCCCTCCTCGGAGTAGCAGTGCTCCTGCGGGTCGGTACCGCGCTGCTGACAGACCCAACCGGGCGGGCAATCGCCGGGTTGGGTCTTTCAGTTTTTTGAAAATCGCAGCTTCTTCCAGTTCACCCAGGTAAGGCAGTAGCAAGCTGTCGAGGTGCCCGAGAAAAACCGGCAGGTCGGTGACGGATGGAACGTGGTGATACAGAATCAATAAGTGGTTAAGTGCCTCGTCAAGATCTGTTGCGGGGGATAACTCAAGATATT
>JAUVCD010000483.1 GCA_030590865.1 Myxococcales bacterium
CGAACGGACGCCTGACTGGTTCATGTTCTATGTGTCTTTCGAACGGGATGGCCTGACCAGCGGATCGCTGGCGCAAGCGGGGGGCAACCAGGTCGAGGTCAAGGCCATCGACCACGAGTCCATCACCATCGTGAATGGCACTTGCGCCGAGTACTGGTTGCTCGGCCGGGTTGGTGAGCAGGACTAGGCCAGGGGCTCGGCGCCGGGAAGCCACTCGGCGGCCAGCAACAGGGTGCGGGCGTGCTCGGGGACTCGCTCGAGGAAACTCTGCTGCCAGCTGGGCGGCGTGATGCGCGCAGCTCGCTCCTGCAGCCGTTTTCGTGCTTGGGCGATGGCGTCCCGCGCTTCGGTCCCCAGCCCCGCCGCGGCGAGTGTTTCGGCATAGGCCAGTCGGATGAGCCCTTCGCCTTCGTCGACGCCTCCGAGGGCATCGAGCAGCGCCTGAGCTTTGCGCGCGCATTCGAGCCCCTCCTCGATCCTGGCTGCGGCGACCAGCACGCGACTGAAGAGGCCGAGCGCCATGGCCCTTGGCGGGGCTTCTGCTTGCAGGAGCGCGAGGCAGCAGCGCACGGCCTGCTCGGCTCGGCCGAGATCATGGTTCTCCATCGCGATGATCGCGAGATAGGCGAAGCTCATGCCCTGGAGGCGCCGGTCGGATTGCAGCTCGAAGGCCTCGAGCGCGAGGGTTTCTTCGCGCTCCGCCGCATCGAGCTGCCCGAGCATGGCGAGGGCGAAACCCAGGTTGTGTCGCGCAACGGCCGTCGCGTTCGCCAGGCCAAGCGGAATGGAGCTCGCGATGACCTCTTGATAGTCTTCGACCGCGGCTTCGTATTGGCCCACGCTGGCCGCGGCATAGGCCATGTTCACCCGCTGCATGCACGCGTTGCGAACGTCTCCGACGCCTGTGAAGCGCTTGGCCGCAGCTTGCATCAGCGATCCATAGGCGCCGGGATCGCCGGCGACGATAGCGCGCCATGCTTGTGCTCGCAGCACCATGGCCGCTGCCGCGTCGTCCTCCCTGGCCGTCGGGCCGGCGTGCTCGATACGCCGCAAGATCTCGTCGGCGCCGGTTAGGTCACCGGCGAAGACCTGCTGGATGCTGCAATGGGCCATTGAGACGATGCGGTCGGGTTCGACGTCACCCGCCGGATCAAGCGAGAGGATCTGGGCGACCAGCTCGGTGCGCGCTGCCTGGTGGCCCTGACGACCTGCTGCGGTGGCCCCCAAGGCCGCGGCCTTGCAGTAGCCGGGGCTTCCGCGGGGGAGCAGTTCTAGGGCTTGGCGTGCCTCGGGTTCGGCCACGTGCGTCTCCCCTCGCCACAGGTATGCCTCGGCAGCGATTACCCTGAGCTGGCCCAGGGCCTCACCCTGGGCGCCGCAGGCCACCGCGCGGGCCACTTGGTCGATGACCTGATCGAGGTCGTTGCCATCCAGCGCATGTTGCGCAGCCCGGGTCCACCAAGGCACGGCTCGCAGAGCGAGCTGGCCGCGCTCGAAGTGTTCAGCCAGAACGACTGGATCGCTCTCGCCTGCTATTTCGAGCCACTCGGCGGCGAGGCGATGGCCGAGCTGGCGATCCTCGTCGGTCAGCATGGCATAGGCTGCTTCCTGCATGATCGCTTGGCGGAACACGTAGGCCTGTTCGGCAGCCAGGTGCATGCCGCGGGTGGGTGCGAGGATCTCCTGGTGGACGAGATCGGCTAGACACTGCTCCACGTCGAAGGTCGTGTCCTGGCCGAGCAGGGACATGACGCCCGCACGGGTGAAGCGCTGTCCGAAGACGCTCGCCCCGCGCAACACCCGCCGCGGCTCGGCTGGTAGCGCATCGAGGCGGGCCTGGACCGTGGCCAAGACTGTTGCGGGCAGGGCATCCACCTGGCCTCTAGACACGGCGCGCACCAGCTCCTCGAGGAAGAAGGCATTGCCCTCGGCTCGCCGCACGATCTGCTCGACGATCTCTTGAGACAGCTGAGGCCCGAGCGCCTCCCGTACCAACCGCGTAGAGGCCGCTTGGTCCAGGGGCTCGAGCTCGAGCTCCTGCAGCCCGTGTTCCTGCCATAGTCGTGGAAACAGCTCGTGTACGTCGGGCCGCCCCAGCGCCAGCACCAGCAAGGGACGGGTTCGGGCGGTATGCAGCGCGGCGTCGAGCAGCTTGATGCTCGGCAGATCGCCCCACTGCAGGTCCTCGACGAGGATGACCAGAAACGCCTGGGAGCACTCTGCCACCACGAGGTCGCCAAAGGCGCGCCGTATCTGGTCGCCCATGAGCGTGGCGTCACGCCGTGCAGCAGCTACCTCGGCGCTGTGGTCGTTCGGCAGGGCCACGACCTCTCCCAGAAAATCCGTCACCCGGTCGACGCTGGCAGGATCGACGTTCTGGGCGACCCGCTGGTACAACCGGCCTCGCCGCTTGGCAGCAGGTTCGGACTCCAGCATGCCGGCCAGCCGACGGACCAGGGAGCCGACCAGCCCAAAGGGCGAGGAGGCGCTCAGCGGATCGCCACGAGTGGACCAGACGACGACGTCGGGTCGCTTCGCCATCAGCTGGCTCAGCAGCTCATGCCGCAGGCGCGACTTGCCAAGCCCCGGTGGAGCGGTCAGCAGCACAGCCCGGGCTCGAGGGTTGGATTCGTCTTGGTCGAACCAGTTACGGGCGAAGGCGAGCTCACGGTCGCGGCCCACGAAGAGGGAGGGTTGACCCAGCAAGGTGCGTAGCCCCTCGCTCTCCCGCTCGCCTTTCAGCAGTGCGCCACGCTCGATTGGCTCGACCACGAAGCGCGACTCGAGCAGTACGGCCGTGGCTCGATCCAATACGATGCCTCGCTGGAACGGTAGGCTGGGGTGGGTGAGCATGTTGGCCGCACGATCGATGGTCCCTCCTGTGAGCGTGCGACCTGTGTCGATGGCCGATCCAGTCACGACCACAAGGCGTAGGTCAGCAAAGCTGGTGCTCAGGGCCAGGGCACAGCGCGCCCCCCGGGTCGCCAAGTCGCTGACCGAGCCACAGGCGTCGCCAAAGGAGACGACCAGCGTCCCGCCGGTGAGGACGTCGAAGCTCGCGCGCATGCGCGCCAACACGGGTTGGAGCGCCGGCAGCCGCAGGAGAACCTCCCCAGCGGCGTCATCGCCGGACTCGTGACCGCTGTCGAAGCGTCCGACCACCAGGCAGGTTACGCGGCGCTCGGCGTTAGTGAGCCCAGGCCGCCGGCTGGCGACCGAGTCGGACAGTTCCTCGCCGGCAAGCAACTCCTCGAGCAGCTGGGCCACCTCATCACCGTCCTTGGGGCGGTGAGCGCGGTCTTTGGCGAGCAGTCGTTCAACGAGTGCCTCCAGGACCGCGGGGGGCTCGTCCAGCACTTCGGCCAGTAGTGGCGGATCGTCGAGAACGGTGCGCATCATGACGGCCACAGGGTCGTCGGCAGCAAAGGGAGCCTTGCCTGTCAGGCAGTGGTAGAGCACGCAGCCCAAGGCGAAGACGTCGGCTCGAGCATCGATGTTGCCCTTCCCGCGGGCCTGTTCGGGCGCCATGTAGCCAGGCGTTCCAATGATGGTGCCGGTCAGCGTGAAGCCCCCTTTGGAGGGGCGCACGATGCCGAGATCCAAGAGCTTCGGCTGCCCTGGATCATCGCCGACGAGCACCACGTTGCCTGGCTTGAGATCCCGATGCACCACGTCGTGACGGTGCAGCGCTCCGGCGGTCGTGGCGAGCCGGTGGACCAGGACGACACTCTCCCGTGGCGTGAGCCCCGGACCACGCAGTCGCGCGCGCAGGCTCTGCCCTTCCAACCATTCCATGACCAGAAAGAGCTCGCCTTCGGCGCTCGTGCCCCGGTCCAGGTAGCGAACCAGGCCCGGCTCCTGCAAGCTCGCCAAGAGGCTGCATTCGCGGGCAAAGCGGCGCCGGTCGTCCTCGCCTTCAGCGTGCAAGACTTTCACGGCGACCTGTCCACCCTCGAGCCGATCCTCGGCGCGATAGACTGCTCCCATGCCTCCCGCGCCTACGCGGGCGAGCAACAGAAACCTGTCCGCGAGCAACTGGCCGAGCTCCACCGCGTTATCCTACCCGCGGCGTGCGGTCAGGCGCCACCTGAGCACTGTGATGGCACCCTCGCCTGTTGGCCGCAGCGCTTGTGCAACCCGTGTCGCTCGGCCGAGGGACGAATGGGGCTTGCGGCGCGACAGGGCTGCGTCACTGGCCGGCCAGCACGCAGCGGAAGCCCAGCACCGGCTCCTGCGTCGATGGTGGCCATTTTTCCCGCTCGAACACGTAGAGGTCATCGGCCGGCGAGTCATAGGCGCCCCCACGGAATACCCGCGAGGTGCCCGTGGCGGGTCCTTGGGGATCCGGGACCTGGGTGGTCGAGTAGTAATCGTGGCCGTACCAATCGTTGACCCACTCCCAGACGTTGCCCCCCATGTCGAGGGCATCATAGGGGCTCGCACCAGACAGGTAGCTGCCCACCGGCTGGGTGCTGCTATTGCAGTCCAAGCAGTTCGCCAGCTCGCAGACAGGACTGTTGTTGCCCCAAGGGTAGTTCCTGCCGTCCGCTCCGCGGGCCGCTCGCTCCCACTGTGCCTCGGTAGGTAGGCGGCCGGTCACCCACGAGCAGTAGGTGTCGGCTTGCGTCCAGCTCACGTTGACGACTGGATGCTGGGGCGTCCCGTCGGGATCGTAGGCTCCCGAGGGCGGCGAGCAGACGGTGGCCTCTACGCAGAGGTCGTATTGATGCTGGGTGATCTCGGTCTTGGTGATCTCGAAGGCACCGAGCGTTACCTCGTGCGCCGGTTGGTGGTCCGTTTCACAGAGCAAGGATGTGGTGCAGCCCATCGTGAAGGTGCCGCCTGCCACCAAGACCGTGAGCGGCGGAGTGTCCGGGCTGCCTCCAGACCCGCCCGTCCCGCCCGTATGGCCGCCGGCCCCACCCGTCGCGTTGCCGCCGGTTCCCCCCGTTCCCGCGCCCGCATCATCGATGTCGAACACGTAGTCGTCGATGCCTGAGATGCCGGTGCAGCCCACCAGCGTGAGCAGGGGCACCGCTAACAGGCCGCCTTTGAGGCGAATACCCATTGGCTCCAGTCTAGCAAGGCGCCGAAAGGCTGTCCTATGCGGCGCCGGCCAGGTTGAGGAGTACGACCGGTGCTGGTGCCATCAGAGGCATGAGCGCCGCGACCGGTACTTGCGGTCGCGTTCGAGTTCGAGCTCCCCTAGAACCGCCCCCGCAGCCCAACGAACCCCGGTCCCAGCAGAGCCTCGACCGCAGCGTCTGGCTTGGCCTGGGAATCAGATCCGTCATCCGTCCCGCTCAGTATCACGCCCACCACTCCCAACCCCGCGCCGAGCCCCGCGACCACGAAGCTCACTGTCGAGGCGTGGGCGAGGGTCAGTGAACGGTCTGCGTCGGGTTCGGCATCGAGGGGGCAGGTGTTGTCGGTACACTGGTCTTTGGCATCCGATGCCGCTGCCAGTGATAGCCCACCGGTGACGGATCCCACTATCGCTCCGGCGCCTGCGATCCCAAAGCCCACCCAGACCAAGGGCGAGATGCCCCCAGAGTCGCCCGTCTCGTCATCCGCGGCGGCGCCACCGCCTGGCGTCAGCGCTAGCTCGACGGTTCTCGTCTTGCCCTCGGCGACGGTGATCTCCAATTCGGCGTCCTGGTAGCCCGGGCAGGTGGCCACGATTCTGTGGGTACCCGGATCGATGCGCCGCGGTAGGGCCAGGAGCTTACGCGCTATCTCGGACCCGTCGAGCCGTAGGGTCACTGGCGCGTCGTCACCGACGCCTACGATCAAGACGCGCAAAGCCGGGATGCGGTCGGCGAGCTGCTGCTGAAGCGTCTCGCCCTCTTCGCGGGCGTGGGTCAGTACCGGAGACTCGCCGGGCACTGTGGGGATCCGTGACACCGCGAGCAGCTTGTCTCGGGCTTCGATGAGCCGCCCTAGCTGTATCAGCGTCTTGCCCACCCCAAGCCCCGTCGAGGCCACACTCATGATGGCATCGGCCCCACGGTAGGACTCGAGCGCCTCGTCGTAGCGGCCCTGGCGGAAATGCTGGTGGCCTGCGTCCATCAGCTGCCGGGCGGTTTCCTTGTCGGTGACGCTGGGCTCTACCGCACAAACGTCGGGAGCCGTTGCTAGGCCGGCGATGGTGATCAGCAGGATGCTGGCCATCAGCGGGCCACGGCGGGGTGTCGATCTAGAAGCCATGGTCCTCCCGCACCGGTTTGCCGGATCCCACCTGGCGGGGTGGCGCGAAGGGATCAGTGGTCTGGCTGGCTGGTGGCCGTGGCTGGGCGATGGCGGTGTCAGGTGCTGCGGCTGATTCGGACGGCTTGGCGGACTCGGCTGGTTCCGTTTCCGTGGGTGCCGAGCTGGCCGCGGGTGCTGCGCTGTGGGCCTGGACCAGCGAATCGTCGTCGTCGCGGCCGGATGTCTTCAGGCGAGCGTCGCCGTCGTGGTCGGCTCCAGGCGCCGAAACGCCAGGTGCAACCGGGTCAATGCTCTCATCAGAGCGCAGCGCCAGCAGCGTCACCACCCCACCGAGGGCAATGACGCCAGCGCCAGCGGCCAGGCCGAGCCTCATCTTCCCGGGACGCCGGGTCACTTGGGTCGGCCTTTGCAGGTTTGCGGCTGAGCCCCCCAAGGTGCCTGGCATGGTGGCCGCGCCACTGGGCGGGGCCTGTGGCGGGGTGGCCACGATGGGCACCAAGTCGCTGAAGCTCCCTTGGTCGGCCATCTCGGGTCGCTGCGCCACCAGGGCTACGAAGGCCCGCGCTGCTTCGCGGGCACTGGCGTAACGGGCCTCAGCGTCACGGGCCAGCGCGCGGGCGAACCACTGATCGACGGTCTTGGGTAGATCCGGACGTAACTCACTGGGCGGAGTGAAGCGTGCCTCCAACAGTTTCACACACAGCTCGCCGAGCACCTCGGCGGTGAAGGGCAGAGCGCCTGTCAGGCACTGGTATAGCGTGACCCCAAGGGCCCAGAGGTCGGCCCGGTGGTCCACGTCCTTAGCGCTCATCACCTGCTCTGGGCTCATGTACTCGGGGGTACCAATCATCACGCCCCGACTGGTCAACCCACCCATCTTGGGCAGCTGGGTCTCTTTGGCGATGCCAAAATCGAGGATCTTGCAGAACACGCCGTCCTCGCTGGGGGTCACGAAGATGTTGTCTGGCTTGATGTCCCGGTGAACGATGCCTGCCTCGTGGGCCTTGCTGAGCGCGCGGGCCACCTGCACCAGCACCTGGGAGGCGACGGACATCGGGAGGGCACCCTGCTCATCGATGAGCTCCATCAGGCTCTGCCCCTCGAGCAGCTCCATCACGATGAAAGGTGTCCCATCGCTCATCACGCCGTGATCGAAGGTCTGCACGACGTGAGGACTCTTAATTTGCGCGGCCGCAGTGGCTTCCCGCTCGAAGCGGCGCAGCAGCTCTGGGTCGCCCTGGGC
>JAUVCD010000410.1 GCA_030590865.1 Myxococcales bacterium
TATCACACATCAAAATGCCGAGATTTGAGCCTCGGCGTCGGACACCGCTGACCAGCAGGTCTAGAGCCGATTCAATAGCCACCACAGCTGAGGAGCGCGACGGACAACAGTAGGGAGAGGTGTCGAGCCATGGGTCCAGACGACTAGCGCGGTTCGGTCCAAGTCTCAATTGGTCTGGTCGCTCCGTGGCGATTCGTTCGCCGTCGCATTAGGCTCTGATGACGGTGCGGCGACGGCGGGGTGTCTAATGCGAATCGAACTGGTGCACGTGCCGAAGGTCGTTCGCGTCGCCGGCCAGCTCGATTCGCTTTTCGCCATGGCGATGCCCATGGGGCTCTTTGCTCTCGCTGATCGTGTCGATCGCCTCGGCCACGACGTCGAAATCCTCCACGCCGGCGTCGAGCTGCAGCGTGATCCTGCTTTCGAGCTGATCGACGCTTTGGCCGATCGCAGCCCCGACTTGGTGGGTCTGTCGCTTCATTGGCATCACCAGCTTGCCGATGTTCTGGCACAAGTGGTGGCGATTCGGTCCGCCTTGCCTGGTGCCCACCTGACCGTCGGCGGTCTGACGGCGACGGCCTTCGATCGCGAGCTGTTGGAACGCTATCCAGCCATCGACACGATCGTACGAGGTGATGGGGAGCTGCCGCTGGAGCAACTGGTGGGCTGTCTCGAGGCAGGCACTGAGCTCGAGTCGGTCGCCAATTTGACGTGGCGGAGGGACGGGGAGATCGTGCGCAACCCGCTGAGCTGGTTCGCCGACGAGGCGACCCTCTCGGCCACCGATTTTGCGCGTTTGGATCTGTTGCGCCACGCCGAGCGGTACACGGGCGATCCCTGGCATCCACTCTACGACACGCCGCCCTCGCCGCCCTCGCGGCGGACGTTTCATCTGTGCAGCGGTCGCGGTTGTGACTGGGAATGCGCGTTCTGCGCGGGCTGTGCCACGAGCCAGCGCTTGCTTGCTGGGCGCTCGGCTCCGGTGCTCAGGAGCGCCGCTTCGGTGGTTGGAACCATCCGTCGGCTGGCTGACCAAGGGATCGAGTCGTTGTACCTGTGCCACGATCCGGCGGTGGCAACGGCCCGGGGCTACTACCTGGACCTCTTCGGCCAAATCCGTCGCGCCGGCTTGCGTCCGACCCTCGAGTTCGAGTGCTTCACTTTGCCGTCCGCCGAGCTCATCGCAGCCTTCTCCCAGACCTTCGATCTCCAACGATCCAAGCTCGTTCTGTCGCCAGGCACGGTCGTCGAGGCCCATCGCCGGCGCTTCCACGGTCCTTGGTACTCTAATGACCAGCTGGAGCAGGTGCTCGGCGTTGCACAGGACCAGGGTGTTTCAACCCACCTTTGCTTCTCCATTTATCCACCTGAAGGCTGGGCCGATGCCCGCGCGCTGGTCCGCTGGCAGCGGAGACTTGCTGAGCGTTTCAGGTGTTCCAGGTTTTTGTGCCCCATCGAAATGGAGCCCGCTGCGCCTTGGCACCGCGAGCCCGGGCGCTACGGGCTCGAGGCGGTGCGCTCCACGTTGGAGCAGTTCCGAGACCGTCACAGCCGTGAGGGCCATCACGAGCGGGCTTGGGAGCAAGAGGTCGGTTACGCAACCACTGACTTGTCGGCCCGAACGCTGCTGTTGCGTTCGGCGATGGAGGAGGAAGCTCGCTGGGTTGCAGCGGCCCTGTCGGGGCTCTGGCGTCCCGTCGGCACCCGGATCGTGCTGGGCCCGGCCGAGGAGCTGGATGCCATCTTGGATACTCTAGGTCGGTGGCAGCCTGGCCGGCTCGCGCTCGTCTTGAGCGGCCAGCTGAGGGACGACCAGAAAGAAGAAGTGGCGCGCCGCATCTGTGCAGCCAGTCACTCGGTCGCGCGACTGTTCTTCACCACCTCCGGCGTGACCGAGGGGGGCGACACCTGGAAGACCGTGCCTCATCGTGTCGCTCCCTGGGGCGGGCACAGTTCCGCCGAGGTGCTGACGGCGCTGGTGTTGGCTGACCGCAAAGGCGCCGCGCAGCTCCTGCGCCGCGAGGCGGATGACCGGGGGCGGTTGGTCCGCGAGCTGAGAGCCCAGGATGATGTGTTCATGGATGGGTGCCGTTTCGGCGGCCAGTCCTGTCCGGCCCGCCAGGGGCGGCGGCTGGTTTTCGACGGGGACGGTAACCCACGGGCTTGCCTGGCTTGGGCGGTCGAGGGTGGGGCCGGCGCTCGGTGGTCCGAGGTCATCGCCCGGTTTGAGCACTATGCGCGTCAGGTCGAGCAAGCGCGGGGCTGCGCCTGCTGTGCTGTGCGGTCTCAGTGCCCCCGGTGTCCGGCACCGGCACCGTTCGGTGAGGCGGAATACTGCACCATCATGCGGTCACGAGGGTCACTCCGAGGGCTCATGCAACAACGGGTCACGGCGCTGGCGCCGCGCTGCTGAGCGACGCCAGATGAGACAGCGCTCGATCGATCACATATTAGCTAACCATGGGTTTTTATTGCTGCGGTAGCAGATTGCGGCGACGGTCAGAGCCGCTTTTGTCACAAACCAGCGGGTGAGGTCCACATGTCTAGTAGCGACAAGGAGCGGGAGAAGATGGGAGCATCCAACGTGGTACGGCTCGACGCTGCAGGCAGCAATGGTGCCGGCAATAGTGCCAGTGGGGAGGGGACCGGGAGCGCGCCCTCGGCAGCCGAGCCGGAGGAGCCGACGGTGGATGACGAGATCGCTGCGGCCATCGACTCGGGGGACAGTCGCCGAGCCTTGTTGCTCTGCGCCCGCCATCATGGCCCCGCCCTCGGCCGCTTGTGCATGGCCATGTTGGGTTCTCAGGCTGACGCCGAGGACCAGGCGCAAGAGACCCTCTTGGACGCTCACGCCGGGCTCGAGGGCTGGCGTCGCGAGGGATCGATGCGGGCCTGGCTGATGACCATCGCGCGGCGAAAGTGCGCGCGATACATCGAGAAGAAGGTGCGCAGGACGGGCAAGCTGCGGCTCGTTCACCACGTCGAGCGTGGGCCCCAGAGTGGCGGGACCGAAAGCGAGGTGTTGCTCAAGCAACGGGCTGATAGGGCCCGCGCAGCCCTCGAAGCTGTCCGGCCGAGCGAACGGGAAGCCTTGCTGCTGCGCTACGGCAGTGACCTCTCCTTTCGTGAGGTCGGTCAGGCATGCGGCATCGAAGAAGCGGCGGCGCGCAAGCGGGTTTCCCGCGCAATAGCCACCCTGCGTGAAACCCTCCGAGAGGAAGGACAGAGGCGATGAGCGACGCAACGGACCAAGGCAAGCTGTGTACTCAGGTCGATGAGGCGATGGCCGAGATTCTCGACGGCGTGGCGGCAGACGAGCTCTACGACCATCTAGCCGACTGCGATCGCTGCAGAGATGCGCGTCACGAGGCCGAGCAAGCCACCAAGCTGGCGACCGACTCGAGCGCCGACTACGTGCACCCGGAGGACTTCGAGGGCCGCATCGAGGCGGCTCTCGACGGTCAGGGTGTCTCGTCAAACGGCGCCGGCGACGACGCCAGCGGTGAGGCTGACAAGCCTGCCGCCGAGGCCAGCGCCGAGCCATGCGAGGCTGACGATGACGCCAGCGAGCCGGTCACCCAGGCGAGCCCCGAGGTCGCAGAGCCTCCCACTGGCGCCGAGGATGCTGAGCAGACCGATGCTGAGCAGACCGACGCTGATCAGACCGACACTGGGCGGACCAAGCCCTCGGCCACCATGCCAATGGACGGGCCGCCGAAGATAGCCAAGCCGGAGGCGACCAAGCCGGTGGAGACCGCCGAGACGCCGGAGCCGGACGACGCTATCCGAGACAAGTTCGCCGACGAGGCGGCTGCGGACGCCAAGGAAGAGTCGGGCAAAGTCACCTCGCTGATGGGGCGGCTGCGCAGACCGCGCAACACCATCATCGTCGGCCTGGTCGGCGCGGCGCTGGCAGCTGCGTCGGTGTCATTCATGATGGGGCCGACGGACAACGACGACGAGGAAGAAGCGGTCGCCGAGGCCAATGCGCCTTGGCGAGGCAAGGTGTCCAAGGTGTCCCGCGCAGCAGGCGGGGAAGGCGGGCTCGAGCTGTGCAAGGCCGACGGCACCGACTGCAGTGCGGCCAGCTCAGGGGCGTCCATCAAGGCGGGGACGCTGCTCCGTACCGACGATCGGACCCGCGCCTATGTCGAGCTCAGCGACGGAACGCGCCTGGCCCTCGATCGGTCCACCGAGCTGGGACTGGACGCGAAGCATGATCGCCGGGGCAAGCTGGCCAAGGGTGCCATCGTCGCCGAGGTGGAGAAGGTCACGGACAGCAAGGTCCGAGTGGATCTGCCACGGGGTCACATCGAGGTGCTCGGCACCAAGTTTGCGCTTCGCTCCAACGGTGATGCGGTGGCGGTTGATGTCAGCCGCGGTGCGGTCTTGTTGGTCGACGAGCAGAGCCGGTCGGTGAAAGTTCGCTCTGGAGAAGAGGGGCGTAGTTACCCGGGAGCCGCTCCTTACGCGAGCTCGGCCGCGTCGCTGAGCGAAGCCTTGAGCTGGAGCGAAACGGCTGAGGAAGAGAAGATCGCCGTTCGCGGACTCGGTGAGCTGAAGGCCAAGAAGCCTGGCAGCAAAGAAGAGCTGCAGGGGGCGGTCAAGTTGACCTCCCATGCGGTGAAAATGCGGGTCGTCGACGGCTTTACCCGAACCGAGGTCGAAGAGGTGTTTACCAACACCACCGGCGACGTGCTGGAAGGGATTTACCGCTTCCCGATGCCGCCGGACGCCCAGATCGAGCGACTGGCTCTCGAGGTAGACGGCAAGATGGAAGAGGGTGCTTTCGTCGATCGAGACAAGGCCGCCGCCATCTGGCGAGGCGCTATCGTCAACGCGGCGCCCAAGCAGGTTCGTCCCCGGGAGGAGATCATCTGGGTTCCCGGCCCCTGGAAGGATCCGGCGCTGCTCGAGTGGCAGCGAGGTGGGCGCTTCGAGCTGCGCATCTTCCCGATCCCAGCCAATGGTGCGCGCAAGGTGGTGCTCACCTACACCCAGGTCATCGCGCCGGTCAGCGGCGTACGGCGCTACGTTTATCCGCTCGCCCACGATCCGAGTGGCACGCTGCGGGTGGACAATTTCGACGTGGATGTTCAGGTCCGCGGTCACGACAGCGCCTTCGGCATCGCCACTCAGGGCTACAGCATGACCCGCGGTGGCGGCAGCGGTGTCGACACCTTGGTTCTCAATGAGAAGAGCTTCGTACCCACCGGCGACTTGGTCATCGAGTACGCCACGGCGGATCGGGACACTGAGCTGAGCGCATGGGCTTACCAGCCAACGAGTCAGGCCGTCACCGGCGACGCCACCAAGAAGGCGAAGCCGGCAGATCGAGTGCCGCGGATCGACCCGGGCGCCGCCGCCACGGTGGTCGGCACCATCGACAACGGTGCGCCCTACGTGGCCTTGGCCCTCAGGCCGCGGCTTCCCAGGCGGGGCGATGACGCCCAGCGGGCCTACGTTTTCGTGGTGGATTCGAGTCGCTCGATGTTCGGCGAACGCTACAAGCGCGCCGCCGCCCTGACCTCCAGAGTGGTCAAGGAGCTGGACCGGCTCGATCGTTTCACCGTCTTGGCCTGCGACACCACCTGTCGCTCCCTGTCCGGTGGGATGCGGGTGCCGAGCCACGAGGCCTCCCGGGAGGTGCAGCAGTTCCTCGATGGCATCACCCCTGAGGGTGGCTCGGATCCGGCAGCCGCCATGCGGGACGCCAGCTCCACCGCCAGCCACGCCGAAGGGCGGGCACTGCGGGTCGTCTACATCGGCGACGGCACGCCCACCGTGGGGCCGATCCGACCGGGCGACCTCACCAAGGCTGCCCGCGCCGCCATTCCGGCGAGCCGCGGCACCATGACGGCAGTGGCCATTGGCGCGGACGCCGACCTGGACGCGCTCGGGGCGCTGGCCCGCGGCGGTGGTGGCACGGTGCTACCCTATGTGCCGGGTCAAAGGACCAACGAGGCGGCCTATGCCATTCTCGGCGCCAGCTACGGCATGGGGTTGAGTGAGGTGAAGCTCGAGATGCCAGAGGGCTTGGTCGAGGTAGCTCCCAGGGAGATCGACACCATTGCCCGAGGCGGCGAGACCATCGTGGTGGCCCGCATGACTCGGCCTGCGGTGAACGGCACCTTGGTGCTGCGCGGCAAGGTGGGCGACGACTCGTTCGAACAGAGCTACCCGCTGACCGTCTCCGCGGTGGCGGGTCAGAGCAACGCCTTCGTGCCGCGCCTCTATGCGGCCAAGCGGATTGCCGATCTCGAGCGAGCCGGCACGGCCGCAGCACGAGACCAGGCGGTGGCCCTGTCGAGTCGCTTCAACGTGGCCAGCCGCCACACCTCGCTGCTGGTGCTCGAGAGCCCCGCCATGTTCCGAGCCTTCGGACTCGACAACACCCGTCGGGCTCCGGAGTGGACCGGTGAGATGGGCGTTCTGGCCAGCAAGGCCAAGGGTCAGAGGGAGATCGGTGCCGACGAGGACCGGTTCGACGCTTTCGGTGGCCGCGATGGACCTGGGGACGACGAAGCTGCGAGCGGTTTCGGGTTCGGGCAACCTGCGAAGAAGAGCCGCCCAATGGCCAAGCCCAAGGCTCCGGGCGGTTGGGCCGACCCACCGCCGCCGGCCAGCATGCCGACCCCCGACTCGATTTCGTCCGAGAAGAGCGACAGGGCCGAAGAGTGGCAACGCCCGCGGCGCCCCCGGCGCGGCATGGTCGCCATGCGGAAGATTTGGGAGCGGCACGCGACCGTCAATACCGGACGCCTGACCCCGCTGGCCGCCAGCTTCGACAAGATCGCCGAGGCGGAGGCAGAGCTCAGCAAGAATGAGAATCGACGGGAGTCGGTCAAGAAGGTGTACCAGTTGCTGGCCCTGTCGGGTCAGCTGGATCGGGCGGCCCAGGTGGCCGAGCGATGGGCGGAGAAGGAAGCCCTCGACCCGGAAGCGCTCACGGCGCGGGCCGACGTGGCAGCTCGAAAGGGCAACCGGGATGGCGCTATCCGAATCCTGGGCAGCGTGGTCGACGTGCGACCTGGTGACGTGGCGGCCCAGCAGCGTTTGGCTCGCTTGCACCGCTGGGCGGGCAGGGCCGTGCTCGGTTGTCGCCACTCGATCGCTGTGGCTCAGATCCATCAGAAGGACGCCAAGCTGCTCAGCGCGGCGGTGTTCTGTGGGCGCAAGACTGGCGAGAGCCTGCTCGTTCAAGACATGCTGAGCGGCGCTGACGAAAAGACGCGGCGGGTGGCCGAGGCAGCGCTGGGCAAGATGAAGGATGAGACGGGGCTGCGCGGCGAGCTTCGCTTGGAGGCCAAGTGGGACGGCGGACAGCACGACTTGGACATCGCGCTCATCCACCCGGACGGTCACCGCGTCTCGTGGCTGGGCGCTCCGACTCGCGCCATCATCAGCGCCGAGGATGTGAACAGCACCAGTCACGAAGGGCTTGCCTTGCTGGGCAGCAAGGCGGGCGAGTACGTCATCGAGATCACTCGAGCCAGTGGTCAGGGTACGGCTCGGGGGACGATGACGGTTCGCGCCGGAGGCATCACGCGCAGCATCCCCTTCGTTTTGGAGGGCGACCGGCTCACTTTGGGGACCGTGCGAGTCTTCTGGAAGTCGCGACTGGTCCGAGCCAATCGCTGGTGAGGGCGCGCGGCACTGGCCGCAGCCCAAACAAAGAGCGCCCGAACCTGTCGCAGGCTCGGGCGCTCAGCTCTTTGTCTCTCATGAGTCTCCTGCAGCGGTGGAGCAGGGCGGTTGCACGAGTTGCATCAATGCAACGCTAGTTGTACTCAGTACACATTCCATTGTTCGACATGAAAGACCTCACCGACCAAGAGCTTCATCGCACGGGCATGGATTCGCTCGACCGGCGGATCATGGAGCTGGCCCTGTCACGCACCGGCGCAAGTGACGGGGCAATCTTTCTCTACGACACCAAGGCCAAGGGCCTGGCGATCCATTTCCATTTCGTCGCCGGTCTGATCGTGACGCTGCCCGGTGCCATCTTGAAGCCCCGTCGCGACGGTCGGCCCAATGGTATTGCCATGTGGGTGCATGCTCACAACGAGCCCTATCTGTGTCGCGATACGTCGACCGATCCCAATTACGCTCGTTACTTTCTCGACGTGGCCTCTATCGCCGCGGTGCCCATCCCGTATCAACGCCGCGCGATCGGCGTGATCAGCGTATCGTCCAAACGCCCCAATGACTTCGATGACGACGACATCGCCGCCCTGGCAGCATTGGCGTCCTCGAGCGCCAAGTTTCTCCGACGAGCTCAGCTATATCGCGCCAGCCGCGACCAGTCAGGACGTCCATTCCTCATCAAAGGGTTGAGCCCCGAATGGCTGGAGGTCGAGCGGCGGATCGAGCAGGTGGCGCCCACCAGCGCGTCGGTGCTGGTGGTCGGTGAGAGTGGCACGGGCAAGGACCTGGTTGCTCGAGCCGTTCACTTCAACAGCAGCCGTTCGGCCGAGCCATGTGTGACGGTCAATTGTGCCGCGATCCCGGAAACCTTGCTCGAGAGCGTGCTCTTTGGCCACGTCAAAGGAGCGTTCAC
>JAUVCD010000055.1 GCA_030590865.1 Myxococcales bacterium
GTGTCCGCAGCAGTGAAGTCCTGACCACAGACCCCGGCGGTGCAGGTTCGCCACTGACACTCGTCATCGCTGGGCAAGGATGTGCAGTCGGCCGGTCCGTTGCAATCTACACAGGCCCCCTGGTCATCGCACAGGGCGGCGTTGGCATTGTCGGCGTCGGTGCAGGCAGAGCCCATCGGCTCGGGAGCATTGGTGGGGTTGCCCTCGTTGCACGAGTCCTCGGTGCAGTCGTTGTCGTCGTCAGGCAGGTCCTGGTCATCGATAATCTGCTGCTCTTCACCGCCTTGACACATGATGAGCGCGCAGTCGCCCGGCACCTGCTGGGCTCCCGGGGCCTCGGTGTTGTTGAGCCCTTCGTAAGCGCACTCGTTGCTCGAGAGGTTGCAGGTGTCGATAGTGCAGGCGTTGTGATCGTCACAGACGATGGGGGCATTTTCACTGGTGCAGCCGACGGTGCACTGCCCATCGACGCAGACGCCAGCAGTCCCCTCGCCGTCCTCACAAGGGCTCTGATCTGGCATGGACGAATGGGCACACTCGCCGGCCTCACATAGGTCCTCAGTACAGTCGTCGCTGTCGTCGCACTGCTCGGCGCCAGTGCAAGACTGGCCGCCGCCGGCGCCACCACTCCCACCACCAGGTCCAAGCGGCACCTCCTGATATTCGTTGATGAGGGAACACCCAATCGGGAGCGCCGCGGCCGCCGCCACCGCGATCCAGAAGGAAAGGCGCCAAGATGCCATCATGATGTGGCTACGAGAATAGCGAAAGCAGCCGAGCTTGTCTTGGACCCGGGACGCTTCTGCTCCCAACGAGAGTCACGGTCGTCCCTTTTCGGCAGCGGCTTCAACGGTGGGGCGGGCTAGCGTCCCTTCGCTCTGAGGTCGCGCGCGAAGTCCCGCTCGGTCTATACTCGATGCTGACTCATGTTGTGGCGAATTGCTCGCGGGCTGATGGCAGCGCTGTTGGTGCTATCGGCGACATCATCTGTGTGGGCTACCGACGTGCCCATCTCCGATGAGGCACGCCAGCATTTTCGTCGTGGTGTTGGGCTATTGAGGGCCTCCGGCGGCCCCCAGTACCAGGAGGCCTACGTCGCCTTCAAGGCGGCCCACGCCGCCTCTCCTTCACCGAAGATCCTCGGCAACATCGGCCTCTGCGCCATGAAGCTCGAGCGAGACGGTGAAGCGATCGAGGCTTACGAGCGCTACCTCAGCGAGTCCGCTGCGGTGAGCAAGAAAGAGGCCGCCCAGATCATCTCTGATCTGGTCAAGCTCAAGGGCCGGGTGGCTCGGCTGAGGCTCACCTTCGACCCGCCGGACGTCACCGTCGTCGATGAACGGCAACGGGACGACGGTCCTCCGATCGTCAACGAGTACGAGGTGAAGTATGGCCGGCTCGCGCTCGGCGTGCGCATGGGCCGTCACCGCATCACCGTCCAGCGGGCGGGCTACGAGCCCGAGAGCTGGGAGCTCGAAACGTCCAAGGGGCTGGTGTGGCAACGGGCCGTTACGCTGAAGCCTCAAGCCGATGGGTCAGCAGAACCACCGGACGGTTCCGACCAAACCGCGGGAACACCAGATGAGCCTGCTGCCGACGAGACGGATGGCGCCGCGATATCCACAGGCGTGTGGATCGGCATTGGAGTGACCGGTGCGCTCGCCGTCGCGACAGCGGTCGTGGGTGGGGTCGCTCTTGCCAACAAGTCCTCATTCGACGAGAAGCTCGAAGCTGGGGACACCGACGCAGCGGTCGAGCTACGAGACACGGGACAGGTGCTCAACGTGACCACCGACATCCTGCTCGGCACCACGGTCGCGGCGGCGGCGGCGACCGTGATTGTGTATTTCGCGGGCTCCGGCAGCCAGGACGAGACAGCGTGGTCGTTGGGCCCAAGCGTGGCGCCAGGCTGGGCGGGGCTGACACTCCAAGGCGTCTACTGATCGGTCGGGCCCATGGCACTCGGCATCGGCGACATCATCGATGATAAGTACGAGATCATCGGTGTGCTCGGTGAAGGCGGCATGGGTACCGTCTTCGACGGCATCCACCGCAAGATCCATCGGCGCGTCGCGATCAAGGTCCTGAAGTCAAGCGTCGCCGCAGACGAGAGCATGGTGCGTCGTTTCGAGCACGAGGCGCAAGCCGCGGGCCGCATTGGCTCGAAGCACATCGTAGAGGTGCTCGACGTCGGCCAAATCGCCGACGGCGAGCGCTACATGATCCTGGAGCACCTCGAGGGCGAGACCCTTTCGGCTCGGGTCAAACGGGTCCGGACGATGGATCCTCGAGAGATCTTCCCACTCGCGATCCAGCTGCTCAAAGGGGTCGGCGCGGCGCACGCCGCAGAGATCGTTCACCGGGATCTCAAGCCCGCAAACATCTTCCTCATCACGGTCGAGGACGATCCGAACGATTTTGTGAAGGTCCTCGACTTCGGCGTCTCAAAATTCCACTTTCTCGAGGCCGAGGGCGTGACCACGACGGGGACCATCGTTGGGACCCCCCATTACATGGCGCCTGAGCAGACCAAGGAAGCGGGAGCGGTCGACCACCGCGCAGATGTTTATGCCATCGGGGCCATCCTCTATCGCGCGCTCTCCGGGCACACGCCCTTCAGAGTGCAAACCATTCACCAGCTGATCGCCAAGCTCATCACGGAGGATCCTCCCCAGCTCGCCACCGTCGTGACCGGCATCGACCCGGCTGCAGCGGCCATCGTGCATCAGGCACTCGCTCGCAACCCAGACGACCGATTCCAGAGCGCAAACCAGTTCATCGAGGCGCTCCGAGCTTGGTTGGAGGATGCGGGAGTGTCCTTCGTGTCTAGTCGGCTCTCCAATGCCGGATTGCCGTCACCGAGCGCCTCCGGTCCAGGGCCTACTGCGGGCTGGACGCCGATCACGTCTGACCTCGGGCCTCAGGCCGCGAGCGAGCCCCTCACGACCCCGATGCTCACGCCGCAACCGAGCTGGCCAGGTGAGCCGCCGGCGCCGTACCCTGTTCCGCCAGCGCCTAGTACGCCCGCGGGGCAGCCGAGCGAGGCCGGGGAGCCGTCGAGCCTCGCCACGCCCTCGCCAGCCTTCTACGAGTCCACGAAGCCGTCCCGCGCGAGGCGCTCGATGGTGGGCATCGTGCTCGCAGGTGGCGCGACCGTGCTCGCAGGCGCGATTGTCGCAATTGCGTCGCTGGGCGGCGGCGAGACCGCTGCATCGGCGGAGACGGCGACCCGCGCGGTCGCCGCACCAGGCGGAGAGGCGACGGTCTCGAAGGCCATCGCTGACGAGCCCCAGCCAACCGCCAGCGCTTCGGCCAGCGTCTCGGCCAGTGCCAGCGCTTCGGCCTCCGCGAGCTCCGGCAAAGCCAAGCGCCCTGCGGCCAAGCCACGGTCGACCGGACGGCCACCCAAGCCCACCGCTCGCCCCCATCCGCCACCTCGTCCCAAACCGGACGACCGCGACTTCCGCACCGATCTCTGAGGCGTCACGCCCACAGCAGACGCCGACCCCTGAAACGCGGTCGCATCAGACTCGGATAGGCTCGTCAGGCCATGCAGTTCCGCACCGAAGAGTACCTCGACCAGCTGGAGGATGGACCGGCAATGGGGCGGCACATTCGGGCCCAATACGACAGCAAGACGGTGGTGGTGTACCAGGCCTGTCCACCGGCGATTGGCCGCTTCGCCGCGAGCCATGGCTATTTTGGCAGCGAGTGGAGCCTCAACCTCATGACCTGGATCAAGCCGGGCTTCTTGTCGCTGATGGACCGCTCTGGATGGGCTCGAGAGAGCGGCCAGGAGGTCGTTCTCGCCGTCTACCTCGAACGGGCTGCTTTCGACGAGATTCTGGCGCAGGCCGTCCACTCGACCTTCGTGGCTGGCGCCCCTGATGACGATGAGGCCGGGCGCGCGACGGTCCCCACGTCGGACGTGCACCTCCAGTGGGACCGAGATCCCGACCTAGTCGGCGCCTTGCAGGAACGAAAGGCCATCCTGTTCGGACTGCGAGGCTCCGCTGCGAAACGCTACCGTCGAGAGTGGCTCGTCCACATCGAGAACGTCACCGCATTCGTTCACGAGCAGCGTAAGCGGGCCACTGAGTCACACTCTCACCAGCTCATCGTGCCACGGGAGCGACTCTACCCGGTCACCGATGCAGCAATCGCCACGCGGCTCGGGCTCGACGCACCGCCTACCACGAGTCGTCGCTGAGCGGCTTCGCTGCGCCGCGGCGCCGCCACCGCGCCGCAAGCAGCCCAGCAATGGCTAGCCACCCGCTCAGCGCGAAGCCCGTCGGCGCCCCAACGCTACGACAGCCGCAGCCTCCCGAGTCGCCACTGTCCGAGCCCTGATTCGTCGATTCTGAACCGCCCGTACCGCTGGACGACGTGGAGCCACCGGTGCCGCTGGACGACGCCGTACCGCCAGCCCCGCCCTCACCACCATTGCTGCATGCAGACCCGGCAGGGCCACCATTGAGATACTCCTCGATGTTGGTGTAGCCGTCGCCATCGCAATCGCCGTTACCGTCGGACGGATCGCTCGGATCCAGCCCGTTGGCGTTCTCCCAGTCGTCGGGCATGCCGTCATGGTCGCTATCATCAGGAGCCGTTTCCGACTGCATCGCTGGCCAGCCACCGACCTCGTCCTCGTCATCAATGATCCCTCCGCTACCGGTTTCCACCTCGCTGACGATACGGGCGTCCACCGTGTCCCGTTTGGGCAGCGTCGCCCCGGCATCGGCTAGCACCTGCTGGTAGGCCGTCACCGCATCGTCCGTCGTGACCGCCTCGACGGCGACAGGGCTGGCCATCTTGTACGCCCCCTCTTCGCTACTCGAGAACCCGCTGAACTGAACGAGATTCCAGGGATCCGTTGGATAACTGCCATTCATGAAGTTGTCGGCGAAGAAGGCCCGGGCGAAGGTGCAGCTCTCGCGATAGGCGAAGCCGTCCGTCGAATCGGGGCCTGATTTGTAATAATTGCCGACGAAGTTCATTGTCGTGATGCTGTCAGCATCCGAATTGTACCCCGCATAGTTACCGCCCCAGTTGTAGACGACGTTATTGCGGAAATCGAAGACGAAACCGGCCGGATCGGTGCCGGCGTCGTTGTAGTTGCCAGGGCGGGGGTTGCGCCCGCTGTGATGAGCATAGAGGTTGTGGTGAAAACTGTATTCGTTGCCCCAAGCGCCGCGGATCAGCGAGCCATAACCGTGACAGCCTTTGGAGTGGACCGAGCAATTGAGGCTCTCGGAGATGATGCACCATTGCACGGTGACCCCGTCGAGTTGCTCGCCCGTCGAAGCCGACAGCGTCTCGTCGACCGACCAGCTCGCCGAGCAATGGTCGAGGATAATGTCGCTGCCCTCGGTGATTGAGATGCTGTCGAGCTCGAGGCCCTCGTTGTCCCCAGGTCGGACCCGAAGGTAGCGCACGGTAGCGTGGTCGGCCCGCACGCTCAGCGCGTGGTTCTTCAAAGTGATGCCGTCGCCAGGCGCGGTTTGACCGGCAATGTAGATATAGGGATCGGTGATCGACAATGTCGACACGAGCTCGATGTTTCCGGACAGACGAAACACGACGAATCGAGGCCCCGAGGCTTCCACCGCCTCACGCAGACTCCCTGCCCCGCTGTCGTCCAGGGTGGTGACCTCGTAAACCTGGCCGCCCCTACCGCCGATGGACCACATCCCCGCGCCCTCGGCGCCGGGAAAAGCCGGAATTTGAGCCTGCGCAGCCTGGGGCAGGGTCAGTATTGCGAGCACCACAGCCAAGCGCTTCATCTCGATGCACCTCCAGAGCCGACACCTCGGCCTTTCATGGAACCACGCTCTGGGCCGCTTGGGTAGCAGTCCAGAGCGGCGCAACGATTGACGGAGGTCCGCTCGGGGGTGCACTCTCGGTTGTTGGCGCAATGAGGGGTCATGGAGGTCGGGACATGATTGGGCGAAATGTTGGGGCTGCGTTGCTGACCACCGTACTGCTCGGCGCACCAGCGTGCTCGTCCGACGAAACAGGTGGCGGGTCGGTCGGCGGAGGGGGAAGCGGTGCTGCGGCAGGCGCGGGCGGCACCACCGCCCAGGGCGGCGCAGGCGGCGCGGGCGGCGCGGGTGGTGCCGCGGGAGCTGAAGCGCCTGCCATGGGCCCGCTCACCGTCCATCCTGTCAATCCCAGGTACTTCGCCGATCCTACCGGTGCCGTGGTCTATGTCACCTCCACCTACGCCGGTAATACACTGCAGGATCATGCGAACCTCACGATTTTCGATTGGGATGGCCACGTCGACTACCTAGACGAATACGACCTCAATCTCGCCAAATACGTCATCCGCGATCGCTGCATGAATCAGGGCACCATCACCCCCACCCTTTATGCCCGAACCGGCCCGGGCACCGCCGCCGACGACCAGCCGAAGTTCGATCTCGACCAGCTCAACCCTGCGTTCCTCGATCAGCTGCGAGCGCGAACCGAAGCACTGCAGGCACGGGGGATCTACGTGGTGGTGATGTTCTTCAATCGTTTCGACATCGAGAACACCACCTCCTGGGCCGCCAGCGCCTACAACAACGCCAACAACATCAATGGTGTCGATGGCGACACCAACAACGATGGAATCGGCAAAGAGGTTCAGACGCTACCGCTTCCGTCGGGCTTCGAAGAGCTGGAGCGCGCACGCATTCGGGGCATCATCGACACGATCAACGATCTCGACAACGTCATCTACGAGGTCTGCAACGAGACCTACGGCGACACCGCTTGGCAAGAGTGGGTGACGAACGAGATTCGCAGCTATGAGGCCACCAAGCCGCTGCAGCACCTGGTCGGGCAGACCGCGCCACACCCAGATGGCTCCAACGCCGAGCTCATGGCGAGCTCAGCCGATTGGATCTCGCCGGAGCGCAACAACGGCGGCGTTGGCAACTACGAGGACGATCCACCGGCAGAGGATGGCACCAAGATCGTGATCGTCGACAGCGACCACGTCACCGCAGGCGAAAAGTGCACGCCTGTGCAGGTCTGGAAGTACTTCACCCAAGGTTCAAATCCTATGTGCTACGAGGGCTGGGACATCAACCGCATCGCCACCCACGCCGCCATGCGCACCACACAGGCGCTCGCAGCCAGGGTGGATTTAGCACTTACGGTGCCGCACCCGGAGTTGTCGTCCACCGGCTATTGCCTGGCCCGCCCCGGGGCGGACACCATCGTTTACCAGCCTGCCACCGGCTCATTCACCGTCGATCTGATGGCCGAGAGCTACGACTACGAGTGGGTCGACCCGGAGTCGGGCGCAACACTGGACGCCGGCTCACTGGTCGCCACCGGCGGGAACCAGTCCTTCGACCCTCCAGTGAGCGGTCCGATCGCCTTGGTCCTGGCGAAGGCGCCCTGAAGCCCTGGAACGCCAGGCGTTCGGGCACATGATGTTGAAGCCCTAAGTGACGGCCCGCTACCCCGTTGCTCGAACCTGATCCAATTTGGCGAGCCATTCCCATGATACGGTGGACGCCGTTGGGAGTGAGCCATCATGAGACGAGCCGATGTTTGGATGCTGGGCGTGGTCACCTCGTTGTGCCTGGGAACGGTCGCCTGCACCGACGACGACCCAGTGGCCGGAACGGGAGGGGCCACCGCACTAGGTGGCGGTGGCAATGGCGGTAGCGGTGGTGCCTGGCAGCCGGGGCAGGAGATCCTCGAGGTCATCGTCGACAGCACGTCGACCGCTGATCAGCAGGACGTGCCGGTGAGCTTCGGGCAGGTCTTCGCGCCTGGCGAAGTGCCTTCCGGAACCTTCGTGGGCGCGACCTTGGGGGGCGAGGAATCGGCGAGCTTGCAGGTCGACGTCAAGGCATCGCACCCAGACGGCTCATTGCGACACGCGGTGCTCACGCTGGTGCTGCCATCGCTGGCAGGCGGTGCCTCACAGGATGTGGTGGTGGTGACGGCGAACCAGCCCCTCGACGGAGACACCCCATCGCTCGACGCTTTGCTTGCCACCGATTTTGACGCAGTGGTGACGGCCTCGATCGGGGGCACGGCCTACCACGCTTCGGCGCGAGAGTTGCTCTCGGCTGCCACCCCCGAGGCCTGGCTTCAGGGGCCCGTTGCCACCGAATGGCTGGTCGCAGGACCACTGGTAGACGACGGCGACACTCCGCACCCCCACCTGGCAGCCCGCTTCGCCGTGCGAGCCCACGAGGCCACGGCGGCCATTCGGGTGGACGTGACCCTGGAGAACACCTGGACCTACGCGGAGAGCCCTCAGAATTATGGCTACGACGTAGTCATCTCGGTCGCAGGTGAGCAGGTCTACAGCCGGAGCGCCATCCCCCACTATCGGCAGTCACGGTGGCGAAAGGTCTTCTGGACCGATCCCGCGCCGGCGGTGCATATCCGGCACGATGCCCGGTACCTGGTCGATACGGGGGCGGTGCCCGCTTATGACCTCGATCTCGTGGTGCCCGAGGAGGCCCTCGCCGCCATGGAGGCCGAATGGACCGGAGACGCCATCGAGCCGATGGGCGCTGGCTTGGTCGAGCCGGCTATGCCCATGGCCGGCGGGCGGCGCGACATCGGTCCGCTGCCCCGCTGGGCGGCTCGCTACTTGATCAGCATGGACCGACGGGCAGCCCGCTCGACGTTGGGCACCGGGGATCTAGCCGGCAGCTGGCCCATTCACTACCGCGATCAGGACACCGGGTTGCCGACGACGCTTGCGGACTACCCCTACATGTCCTTGCTAGGCAATCCAGGGGATCTGATCAATCCGGATACCGAACAATCTGAAGCCTTTCCAGACTGCGCTGCCGATTGCTCGACGCCCTACCAACCCGATTCGGCGCACCAGCCATCGCTGGCCTACTTGCCCTATTTGCTCACCGGAGAGCACTACTACCTCGAGGAGCTTCAGTTCTGGGCCAACCTGAACATGCTCGAATCCAACCCTCATTACCGCGAGTTCGAGCAAGGGCTCTTGAAGTGGGGCCAGGTGCGAGGCCAGGCGTGGTCACTGCGCACGCTGGGCGAGGCCGCCTACGCCACCCCTGACGACCATCCCTTGAAGAGCTACTTCGTCGATCGGCTGGGCTACAACATCGCCTGGTACCTGGCCGAATATCCCGACAACACCGCGGCCAACGCCCTCGGGATCCTCGCCAATGGCTACGTGTTCGGGTACTCCGGCGGCCGTGGTGTAGCCCCATGGATGGACGATTTCTTCACCTGGGCGGCCGGCCACGTGGTCGAGTTGGGGTTCACTGAGGCGGAGCCGCTGCGAGACTACAAGAGCCGCTTCGTCATCGGCAGGCTGACCGACCCGAACTTCTGCTGGGTCTTCGCGTCCATCTACTCGATGATCGTGCGCGCCGCCGACAATGACCCGGTCTACGACACCTTAGGCGAAGCCTACAACCAGAGCCTTCAGGTGAGCTACACGGCCGACGCCGACGCGCTGCTCGCTGCGTCCTGTGGTGGCAGCGAGATGGCGACACTGCTCGAGCTGTCGGAAGGCGAGATGGTGGGCTACTCGGCTAGCGCCATGGGCTATCCGTCGAACATGCAGATCGCCGCCGCCGTGGCCGCAGACTCGAACGCGCCTGGCGCCGCCAACGCCTGGTCGGTGTTCGCGAGTCGGACGGTCAAACCCGACTATGGCACCGATCCCCAATTCGCTATAGTGCCTCGCTCTTTGGAGTAGCAATGCATAAGAAGATCCTCCCCTGTTGGGCAATGGCTCTTGGCCTTGCGGGTGTCGTCGGGTGCAGTGAGGAGAGCAACCCGGATCCGGCAACCGGCGGCAATACGACGACCTCGACCGGCACGGGCGGGAGCACCGGCGGTACTGGAGGCGCTGGCGGTGCTGGTGGCGGAGCGGGCAATGTCCCAACCGTGCCAGAGGCCATCCAGAATCTGGAGCTACACGTCTGGACGCCGATCTCGCTCAACACCTTGGCCGACGTAGACCCTTGTCCGGATCGAGACTGCGGCTACTCGGCCGTCGAAGGACAGAGCGCGGTGCTCAACGACTGGACCGGCGGAGCCTTTGCGAGCGCGGAAGGCGATCACGGCGGGCTCATCTATTTCGGTGGGGGGCACAATGGATACTACGGCAACGAGGTCTATCTGTTCGACATTGGAACGCTCAGCTGGACGCGGGCATCGGAGCCGACGGTAGGACAAACGCCGGGAGACGCGACGACCTTCGATTTGGGTCAAGACACCTGCCTCTACTACGACGGCCATCCGTTAGCCTTTCACACCTATGACAGCGTGGCCTACATCCCCACGACGCGGCGCTTCTTCCTGAGCGCCCTTGGGGACGCACCGTCTCAGCCGCCTGGTTTGGTGACTGGGTGCAGCAGCCCGGTCGGAATGATGTACGACTTTGCGGGCGCAGACTGGGTGGCCGTGGGGGATGCGATCCCGGTGAGCGCGAAATACGTGCCCACCGCTTACGACGAAAGCCGCGATGCGGTGTGGGTATGGTCGCAGGCCAGCCCGTGGTCGCTGCAGCAGTACGACGTGGCGAGCGATACCTGGACCGAGCACGGGGGAGATTACCTATCGAGCATCGACGCCGTAGGGGCCATCGATCCGGGACGGGATCTGTTCGTGGTGTGCGAGTTCCGTTCAGGCCACGAGGTGCTGGTGAAGGATCTGGCCAACCCGGACGCAGAGGCCCTGTCGGTCACGACGGCAGGGGACACGGAGATCCAACAGCACGGGCAGGTCGGCTTCGAGTGGATGCCCAGCCTCGGCCAGTTCGTGGCCTGGCATGCTGGTAGCGCAATCTACCTGCTCGAGCCGCCGTCCGGGGACTGGTCCACGGGCACCTGGCAATGGACCCGAGTGGATCTCACAGGCACACCGCCTACCGATCCGATGAATGGCCCCTTCAGCAAGTTCCAGGTGGCGCCGAAGCTAGGCATTGCGCTGGTCGCCACCAAGCGGGACGAGGCAGTGCACGCGGTACGCCTGGTCGCCGTCGAATGACGCATTGCTGCCGGGAACCTCGGCGATCGGCTGGTGTCAGGTTCAGAGTGCAGCCACCGATCGCCCCTATCGCCCTGTTCGCCCTGCTAGCCGTCACGGCCTGCTCCGCTCGTGCGCCACGAGGCGCTGACCTGCTCCCGCCCAGCCGAACAGCTGACGCGGTAGCGCCAGGCAGAGACGTCGATCTGCCCCATCCCGCCTGCACTACAGATGGCATCCACTTTTCGGTCGACGACGTCGACCTAACCTGCGGCGACAGCCTGCGGATGTGCACCGCAAAAGCCACCGCACGGGTGGTCAATTGCACGGCTCGTCCCATTCATCTGAAGACCATCGTGGTCGTCGAGGGTGACGAGCCGCGCTTGACCGTAGCCTTCGATAGCACGCCGGTGCAGCCTGGCGATGCCTGGTCGCACGGTCTGCTGGCTTACCGCCCAGGGAGCTTCCAGGCCCGCCTGGCCACCGTCGAGGGGGGTGCGGATCCTGCCGCAGCCAAGCTCGCCAGCTTCAGGGTCACCAACCTCAGGCTCGACGAAGCCAAGGCGGCCTGTGTGGCCTGCAACGGAGCCTGGGGACCGCTGGGCAGGGCAGGCACCCTCAGTTGCAACTGCCGCACCCGCGATGAGGGACGCGAGTGCCGAGACGGAGACGAGTGCGAAGGGATATGCCTGGTCGAGCGCACCGAGGTCCTGCAACCTGGGCACCCGCCCATCTGCGACGCAAGCGGATGCTCGGCACGGTTCGGAACGGGCCGGCTGGTAGGGCGCTGCTCCGAGTGGCGCTATCTGTTCGGCTGCCACGCTCGCATCCCGTCGGGCGCATCGCGTCGACCTCCCGTCACCCTGCCAGCCCGTGCATACTCGACCTGCGTCGACTGAAGCTCTCGGGCCGCCGCCCCAGTCGGACCTTCTGCGACACCTCCCTCGATCCCATCAGATCGCAGAGCCGTCGTGATACTCTCATGCTTCATGTTGGCTCGGACAACGCGGCTATCGATCGTCGGGCTCGTCCTCTGCTGGGTCGCGCCAGCCGCGGCAGCGCCAACCTGGACTTTCCAAGGAAAGGTGGTCGAGGGCGGTCAGCTGGATGCGGTTCGTGGTCCCAATGACCGGATTCACATCGTCTCGAGCCGCTACTACCAGCTCGACGCCAGCGGCACAGTGCTGGTCGACGAAGCCCAGGGGGACGGGTGGCAGGGGTCCTTGGACTTCCCGCCGGCCATCGCTGTGGGTGCTGACGGCAGCGTGCACATCGTGACCCGTCACGGGGGCAGCTTCGCCAACGGCCACAACATCCGGTACCGGCGCCGCCATCCGCAGGGCAACTGGGACCGAGACTATTTGTTCGGCACGCCGGTCAAGCGCAACTACGTCGTCGGCGTCAGCTGGTCGGAGGGGCCGCACGTCCACCTGGGCTCCTCCCATTGCGGTACTCAAATCTGGGGGGACATCCACCTCTTCGAAGCAGGGCAGAGCTCGGCCACGCCAATCGGCGATTTGACGGGCATCTGGCGGGCCGACGCTGATTACCGCATGCGGGGACTCGCCAATCGCGTGATGCTGGTCTCCGGAGTATGCGATCCCAGCGGTACGGTGTTTTTTGGGTGCGGCAGCGCTGGGGGCACCCTCGCCACGGAGATCACAGCGAGCCTGCATAGCCACACCGAGGGCACGGGCCGGCGCGCCTTTCCAGACGTCTACGTGGATCACGTCGGCGGCGTGCACATGACCTATGGCGGTGCGAATCAAGTCTATTACGCCCGTCACGACAGTGAGGGCAACGAGCTGTTGAACGGCGATCGGCTCGTCTTCGACGGGTTGGGCGGCTGGTCCCTGCAGACGGGCCTGTCGGCGGTGGCCGCCAGTGACGGGGGAAACGTCGTAGTGGCCGTGGCACTAGACGGCGACAACAGCGAGCTCGCTGCCGATTCGAATCTGCTTTGGGCCTATTCGACCAACGGGGGCGACACCTGGTCCATCCCCGCGGACCTGGGCAAGAACACCCACGGTGGGGCAGGCCGCCGCCGTCCGCGGCTAGTCGCCATCGGCAACGCCTTCAGACTGCTGTACTGGGACAACGGCTTGTCAGGCATCGCAATGGCCAGCGTGCTGATCGAGGTGGATGACGATGAAGACGGCTACCCCGCCGGCCTAGACTGCGATGACACCGACGACAGTGTCTTCCCAGGAGCCGCCGAGCTCTGCAACGGTGTGGACGACAATTGCGACGGCGAGATCGACGAGGGCTGCGGCGCTCCAGATGGCGGTTCCGGCGCAGGCCCCGGCGAGGGCGGCAACCCTGGCACCGGTGGGACGCCGACGAGCAGTAGTGATGGCGGGCAAGGGGGCGACAACGCCAGCAACGGTGGGCTCTACGGGGCCTGCCATTGCACAGCGGCTGGACGCCCCTCCCCAGGCGGGGTCGGCTACTGGCTCGTGACCGCCGTAGCCCTTGGGCTGCGCCAGCGCCGGCGCCCAACGTCAGCATGCCCAAGGGGCGTGATAGACTAGCTTCATGGGTCGAGACCACGCGCCGCTGACGATGGTTGGCTGCATGGTGCTGCTGTGCACCTGCAGCCCCGAAGGGAACGAGCACATCGGCTCGACCTCGCTTCAGGTGGCCCATCCCGGCCCTTGGGTGATCCCTGAGAGCACCTTGACCATCGGTGACACCCAGAGCATCGACTACACCGGCGGCGGTCCGTGGGTCGGCGAAGATGGCTGCTCAGGAGCGCTGACGCCTGGCGCGGGCATCCTGCGTGAGTACCTCTACGAGCACTTCCCTCAGACGCCTCATATCGGCGGTTACTCGTGTCGGAGCATCAATGGCGATGACACGATGATGTCGGTGCATGGCACGGGTCGTGCGCTGGACGTGATGATCCCGGTCGATGCGGACGAGGCAGACAACGACCTGGGCGATCCAGTGGGCAACTTCCTCATCGAGAACGCCCAAGCCATCGGCATTCAGTACATCATCTGGGATTTGTGGACCTGGCGGGGTGATCGCGACCCAGGGGACAAGGACCGTCCCTACGGCGGCGCCCATCCACACCACGACCACCTACACATCGAGCTATCGGTGGCGGCTTCGGAGAACACGACCCTGTGGTTCGCCGACGAAGTCACGCCACCGGAGGTCGAGGGCTGCGACCCCGTGCCGGCCACTGGGGGTATCATCGATGACACCTCGACCTGCTTCCGCGCCTTCGGTTCTGCTGACTATTGGCGGATCGAAGAAGGGGTGGGCTACGACGACCGGCTGCTGTGGACCAACGCCTTCGAGGCCGACGGTCCGAGCAACTGGGCCCGGTGGCATTTGAGCTTCGTCGAGGCCGGCACCTATGAGCTCGAGCTGTTTCTCGATCCTGCCTTCGCCGTTGCTGATGGCGTGCGCTACGAGGTGAGCTTCAGCGGCGAAATCGAGACCCTCTATGTCGATCAGTCCTCCGCCGAAGGCTGGCATTCGCTCGGCTCCTTCGATTTTGACGACGGGCTGGATCAACAGGTCGACGTGCTCGACGATCAACCTGGGCCGGTACCGGACGAGCAGCACATCGCGGTGGACGCCATTCGCCTGACCCGTGAGGGCGAGCCCCCGCCAGATGATCCAGGCAACCCCCTCGACCCACCGAAGCTGCCCCCTCCCGACACCACCGATCCGTCAGCCACGGGTCTCACCGGCGACAACGAAGGCTGCGGCTGCCGCGTCGCGGGTGGGCATCGCAACGAGCGAAATACCGCCCCAGCGTGGCTGGCGTTGCTGGCCCTCGGTTGGCTGCGCCGCCGCCGCAGCCTCGATCAATGAATCTTCTTGAGCGCCTCATCAGCCGCGGCGATGAGCGCCGCGGACGAGATAGGTGCGCCCACCGCCTGGTCCATCCAGACGTCCGGAGCGAGCCGGCCCAGCAGGCACATCCGCTCCATCTCGCTAGCCAGCTTGCGGCCCTTCACGTGATCCTCCACCTGGGCGGTGATCAGATAGCCTAGCGAGTAGTTCGGCGTGTAGAGGCCGTAAGCGATGATGTGAGAGTAGATGGCCGGCAAGACGACATCTCGGACGCCGAACACAGGGGCATAGAACCGGTTCCAAAGGTCCTTGGCGAGCTTGACCGTGGCCTCTCGCAGCTCTGCCGGCGTGGCCTCGGGGTGAGCGTAGAGCCACCGCCAGATGGCCGTATCGAGCAACCCTACGCCGGCGATCTCGTAGGTTTTCCAGAACCGGTCGAGGGCGCGCAGGCTCTCAGTCTCGGCGGCATCGTGAGGCGCTTTGCCGAGCAACTCGAGGTCCCGCGCTTGAAACAGAAACGCGAAGGCCTCGGTGAAGCCCGAGTTGGGCACACCTTCGAGCAGGGTGTGGTCGATCTTCGACATGGAGAAGACCTGCTCGACGTTGTGCCCCAGCTCGTGCACCGCAATGTTGTAGCCTTTGAAGTCCATTCCCTTAGGGCCGACGCGGGTGCGCAGATGAGCCTGGTCCGCCCGCCGCTTGGCCCCCGCCGCGTGACCGGCGCCACGGGAGGGATCGACCACGATGTGGTCGGCCAAGAAGGTCGCCGTCTCGCGAGAGAAACCGAGCTGCTTCAAGATGCGCGGCAGGTCGTCGTCGAAGCTCTTGGCGGTTGGGTAGCGCTTGCGGGTCAGCGCATCGAGCGTCGCCTCGTCGGCCGAATCGTCGGCCTTGAACCCGGCGTACCACAGGTCAAAGGGCTCGAGCTTCCGACCCAAACGCTTCTCAATCAGCTGGCCGACCTGCTTGGCCGTCGGCGAGGTGAGCACCTCTTGCAGCAGCTTGCGCAGTCGCGGCTCGGGGATCTCCCGCTTCCGTGAGAAGGACCGATCGATGTGGGTCGGCATGGTCGGGAAGTAGCGATCCGCCTGGCGGTAGGCGAGATAGACGTCGAGCAGCCGCTGGTAACGCCGATCGGGCTCCCGCTCGGCAGCCTGCCACTGGCCTGCGCCGGGCTTGCTCACCAGGTTCTTCTCCGGATCCCAGTCGAGCTCGTCCGAGCTCACCGCTGCGGCTGGGATTTCCTGATGGATGATGCGCTCCATGATCCGAGCGATCAGCCGCTGGCGCCCAAGCCCGTCCTGCCCCTGCGAATAGAGCGCCCGGATCTCGTCTCTCAGACCCCAGTGGGAGATCAGCGTCTTGCCCTTCGGAAAGCCCGCGCTGCCCGCGGAGCCGACCAGCCGATCCATGTGCACGTTGTAGTTGTCGATGTAGTCTTCCGCCGCCGACTCGGCGGTCTTGACGTGCTGGAGCAAGTCGGCAGGCAAGCGATACTCGAAACGCCCTGTCAGCCGCGCCAAGGCCCAGCGCTTGCGAGACCAGTTCTTACCGTCCGTCACCCGCTGCTCGAGGGTGGTGAGGGGAAAGTTGAGCAGCGCCACGAAGGCCGCCTTGTTCTTGAACAGGTCCTCGGTGATGTGGGCCGAGGCGCGATAGGAGCCGAGCAGCCCATCCACCGGCCTGAGGGGGCCCTCGTCGAGCTCTCGATAGCGGGCCAGCTCGCGTTCCATCTCATAGGCATGGCCGTCGAGCATCTCCAGGGCGTATTCGAAGTGGTTGGCCGTGTCCTCCAGCACCACCGGATCGGATTGGAAATGGGTCGTGGCGAACTCGGTCAGGACCGCAGCGTCACCATCTTCAGCTCGCCAGCGTGCCCTCACCTGCTGCAGCCCTCTGCGAACACGCTCCGCTTGTCCGGCGCCGTGCTTTTCCACCAGCGCGGTTTCGATGGCAGCCCAGGACTGGTCATCGATACCGCCTGCCGATTTGGACTGGTTTGGGGCGGTCTGGTCCATGGATGAGCTCGGTCTGGGGTGGGCCTGGCCCACACCAGGTTGCGGACAAGGGGCACCGCAGCCGGCGGCAAACAGGATGAACGTTACCAGTAAGGTCTTCGGTCGACGTCCCATAGGTTGCTCCGTGAAATGAGGAGACGGACGTATCCCGCCGGCAGCGCCGTGCTGCAAGAGCGCGCGAGACCGCCGCGCCTCTTGGGCACGAGCTAGTTGCCGGTCTGAAACCCCTGTTTCTCCGCGAAGCGCTTTTAGGGTGGGGCCCCGTCGCCGAAGGCGATGGGGCGGGGTTTTTTTCAAAAACCCCGAGAAAAAGAGGCTAGTCGGCCAACAGGGGGCGCTAGCGAAGGGCTCGCGCGCCCTTCGCCCCACCAGGGACGCGCGAGACCGCAGCGCCTCTCGGGCACGAGCTAGCGCACCATCGCGACCGAGCGGGCCACGAAGTCGTATACCGGCGCCCAGTAGACACCGAGCACGATAACAGGCAGGGCCAAGAGCACACTGATGGTTGCAAAGGTCTTGCGAATGTCGATCGGTTCGACCACCTCGGCATCCTGGAGGTACATCGCCTGGACGACGCGCGCGTAATAGAACAGCGAGATGACGCTGTTGATCACACCGACCACGGCGAGTAGCCAGAACCAGGTCCCGCCGACGCCGATGAGAGCCGCGAAGATGTAGAACTTTCCGACGAAGCCCACGAAGGGGGGCATGCCAGCCAGCGAGATGAGAAACACGGTCATCACGATCGCGAGAACAGGCGCCCGGCGACCAAGCCCCAGGAAGGCACCGACCGACTCGTCGCCGCCATTGACCTCAGCCACGGCCATGACGACCAGGAAGGCACCGAGGTTCATGAAGGCATAGGCCACGGCATAGAAGACGATGGCCTTGATGCCCTCTTGAGTGAAGACGGCGAAGCCCAACAGCATGTAGCCGGCATGAGCGATGCTGGAGAAGGCCAGCATGCGCTTGACGTTGTTCTGGTTGAGAGCCGTCAGGTTGCCCACGAACATGGTGGCCATCGCCAGGCAACCCGCGAGGATCGGCCAGGGCGCCGAGACGCCCTCCTGCACGAGCTTCATCCCCGATCCACTAGCGCCAAGCGCATCGTCGAAGAAGCGGATCATCACGGCAAGGCCCGCGGCCTTGGGGCCGACAGACAGCAGCGCCGTGATCGGTGTGGGCGCCCCCTCGTAAACGTCAGGGGTCCACATGTGAAACGGTGCAGCGCTGATCTTGTAGCCGAAGCCGGCGATCATACAGATGACACCGATCAGAGCAGCCGCCGGCACTTTGCCCCCGTCGCCGGTCATGACCGCCAAGGCCTCGCGAATCTCGCCGAGGTTGAGCGAGCCGGTGAGCCCATAGATCCAGCTCATCCCGTAGAGCATCACTCCTGAGGCGACACCACCGTAGATGACGTATTTGAGGGCGCCCTCACTCGACTTGCGGTCGCTGATCTTATAACCCGCGAGCACGAAGCTCATGATGCTCACCATCTCGAGGGAGAGGTAGATCATGAGCAGGTGCCGACTGGCGGCCATCAGGTTCATGCCGGCGGTCAGCACCATCAGCAAGACCATCATTTCGGAGGGATTGCGCCGCCCACTCGGACCGGTCCCCTCGTCGAGCATCGGTGGCGCGGCGAAGAGAATGACGACCGCCGTCACGAAGGCGAAGAGGATGCGGAACACGTGGGTGAAGCCATCAAAGGCCAGCAGCCCAACACGAGGGATATCGCCGGTGGCAGGCATGCCACCAAAGAGGTTCACTGCCGGCACGTCGCCGGCCAGGAACGACGCCGAGCTCAGCGCCGAATAGGCAAGGGCCGCCAAACACAAGGCGGCGGCGCCGTAGACCCGCGATCGCCGCTCCTTGACGATCAGATCCCAAATGATCACCATCAGCGCCGCCCCCATGAGGGCAAGCTCGGGGCCGAAGTAGGCGAGGCTGGCGATGTTCCCTAGCGTCTCAGTCATGAGAGCGTTCCGCCTTCAGCAAGGTCAGTGCGTCACCGGCACGTCGGGTTCGACGACCGCAACCTTTTGAGCAGCCGGAAGTGGCGCTTTGGTGAGCATGGGCTCGGCTCCGCCGTGCACCAGGCGATGCATCTGCAGCGCACCCATATCGATCAGGTTGAGCAACGGGCGGGGCCAGAAGCCGAGCAGCAGCACCAGGAAGGCCAGGGGCGCCAGACTCGCGATCTCACGCGAGTTGATCTCCGGGAACTTGCCGCCGAACTCGGCCAGATACTTGTTCTCTCGCCATGCCTCGCGGAATTTTCCGAGGAACATGCGCTGCATCGCCCACAAGTGATAGGCGGCGGTCACGATGACGCCGGTGGCTGCCAAAATGGTGAGCACCCGGTGGGTCTGGAAGGCACCGATGAAGGTCATCGCCTCACCCCAGAACCCACTCAGGCCGGGCAAGCCGAGAGACGCCATGAAGGCGAACCCGAAGAAAGCGCTGTAGAGCGGCATCTCGGTAGCGAGCCCGCCAAACTTGTCCAGATCCCGGGTGTGCACCCGGTCGTAGACGACGCCCACCAAGGTGAAGAGCATCGCGGTGATGAGGCCGTGGTTGAACATCTGAACGATGCAGGCCTCGATGCCTTGGGATGTCAGCGACCCCATGGCCAACAGACAGAAGCCCATGTGGCTCACTGACGAATAGGCAACCAGCTTCTTCAAGTCCGTCTGCGCCATCGCGCAGAAGGCGCCGTAGAGAATGCCGATCACCCCGAAGACGGCCATGGCAGTCGACGCCCAGCGGGTCGCGTCAGGCAGCAACATGAAGTTGAACCGCAGGATGCCGTAGGTCCCCATCTTCAGCAGGACCCCTGCCAGGATCACACTGATGGCGGTGGGTGCCTCGACGTGGGCATCAGGCAGCCACGTGTGGAATGGGAACATCGGGATCTTGATGGCGAAGGCCACGAACATCCACACCCACACCACCTTGGTGGCGCTGAGACCCAGGATGAGCAGTCCCTTGCTCTCGAAGGCCACCCGCGCCAGGTCGGGAATCGATAGGCAACGGGTAATCGCCTGGCCGTCCACCAAGTAACCGGGATCGGCGTTCAGGTAGAAGAAGATGAAGCCGAGCAGCATGAAGACGCTACCCGCCAGGGTGTAAATGAAGAATTTGATGGCCGCGTAGAGCCGGTTTGGACCACCCCAGATGCCGATGAGGAAGTACATCGGCAGCAGCATCAGCTCCCAGAACACGAAGAAGAGGATCAGGTCGAGGGCGACGAAGGTCCCCATCATGCCGACGACCAACAGGTTGTACATCGCGAAGTAGCCCTTGAGCTGCTTGGCGACTGACCAGCTGACGATCACACCCACGAAGGAGATCAGGGCGGTGAGCAAGACCATGGTCACCGAGATGCTGTCGATCCCGATGAAGTACTCAGCGTTCAGCGAGCGGATCCACACCACTCGTTCGATGAACTGGTAACCGTCGTTGCCGTGCTGCTGCAGGAAGCTCGGGTCGAAGTTCCGATAGAGCCAGACGGCGAGCACCAGGTTGATGCCCATCAGCACCAGCGTCAGCCACCGGAGATTCTCGTCTTTTTTGTAGCCCATCAGGTGGGCGATGAAGATCGCCAGCAACCCGAGCATGGGCAGAAAGACCATGAACGATAGGAGGTGATTGCCGATGATGGGCAGGCCCGTTGGCTGTTCGGCGTGGACACCGATGGCGACCTGCCTACCTGGCGTGCCATCGGGAGCGAGGGCATCGGACTCGACCAATACGTGGCCGTAGAGCTCCTTGGCCCTGGTGAGCTGCTGGCCTTCAGGTCCTTGGGTCGTCCAGCTGAGGTGAACCTCGCTCTTCTGCCCCGGTGCGATGGTGAGCGGCGTCTTGCCAGCTTGAACGGTGAAACCCGCGGGAAGACGGGGTTTGTCTGGTGAGGTACGGGCAACAACGCGGGTGACGACCAGTGGCCCCTGGCCGACGTTCTCGATGAAGAAGCGCCCCTTGAAGGCCTTGCCTTCAGGCGCGAGCTCTACCGACCCAGCACCGGTTGCAGGCAGCAGCTTGACGACACCGCGGAGCTTGGCTGAAGGCCCCTTCTGGGCGACGGAGCGATGCACCTTGGTGGCGGCGGCCGCCGGCCGAACGTTGGGTTGCGGCGGCTGCTGTGCGCGGGCGCCGGCCAGGCCGAGCGTCGCGACGAGCCCCAGGGTGAGCAGAGCTGCCAGCTTGGTCCGCCCGGTCTTTGGCCAGATCAGCGCCAGACCAGCCAGAGCGCGGCTGTAGATGTGTTTCGACACCGTAAACATGGTTGCCTTCAACAAGAGCTGTCTACCTGAGAGCTGATCACCCAAAGAGGTACTGAATGATGGCGAGAGCCGCCACGCCCCCCAGAATCCCGTAGATATAGTTCTGCACGCGCCCGGTCTGCAGGCCGCGCAGTCTTTGACCCACCGCGAGTGTGCCGTAAGCCACGAAGTTGACAGCACCATCGACGAAATAGTGGTCGATAGCGCCAGAAATCCAAGACGCCCCTCGCGTCAAAACGCCCACCCCATTGACGAGCCCGTCGACGATCCAACGATCCATCTCCGACAGCACCAAGCGCACCTTCATGAAGGCGCGGATGATGGTCGCCTGGTAAATCTCGTCGACCCAGTACTTGGCGTTGAACACCTTGAAGCCCGGCAGCTTGCGCTCCTGAGCCTCCCAGTCCTTGGCTCGATCAGCGCCATAGCGCTTGCGAGCCAACGACCAGGCGAGGATCGCACCGGCCACGCTGAGCACCATCAGCCCGAGCATCCAGCTGTAGCCTGCATCACCGATGTGGGCGTCGTTGTGGGCCGTCGTGGGGTGCAGCCAGCTCTCGAAGGTCGCATGCTTGGGCAGCACGCCCTTGCCGATACCGCCGGTGAAGTGGGACGAGATGCCCAAGATGATGCCCGAGAACGTGGCCAGGAAGGCCAGCGCAACCAGCACATAAGTCATCGGGATCGGTGACTCGTGCACCTTCGTCTTGATCGCCTTCTTGGCGTGCTTACCCACGAAGGTGAGGTAGTAGCTACGCCACATGTAGAAGGATGTGCCGAGCGCAGCGATCAGGCCGATGGTGTAGATGAGCGGCCCTGGTATCCCACCCAGATGGTGGGAGTTGAAGGCCTTCCAGAGGATCTCGTCCTTCGACCAGAAGCCGGCAAAAAGCGGGATTGGCGCGGCTGTGATGGCCAGACAGGAGATGAAGTAGGTCTTCGCCGTGAGCGGCATCTTGCGAGCCAGGCCGCCCATGTTGCGCATGTCCTGAGCCTCATCTGCGTCGTGCTCGACAGCGTGCATGCCGTGGATCACCGAGCCTGAGGCGAGGAACAAACAGGCCTTGAAGAAGGCGTGGGTCATCAGGTGGAAGATTCCGGCCCAATAGGCGCCCACGCCCACTCCAATGAACATGAAGCCGAGCTGGCTGACGGTGCTGTAGGCGAGCACCTTCTTGATGTCGTACTGGAAGAAGCCGATGGTCGCCGCGAAGATGGCCGTGAGCGCACCGACCATCGCCACCACTCCGCTGGCGGTAGGTGTCAGGCCGAACAGGAAGTTCAGCCGGGCCACCATATAGACCCCGGCAGTGACCATGGTGGCTGCGTGAATGAGCGCCGACACCGGCGTCGGACCGGCCATGGCGTCAGGTAGCCAGACGAACAATGGGATCTGGGCGCTCTTGCCCG
>JAUVCD010000555.1 GCA_030590865.1 Myxococcales bacterium
CGGCTCGCTCCCTTGCCCACCAGCTATGAAAGGTCTCCTTCGGCGGCTGGGGCAGGTCCCGGGTGGCGGTCCAGGCTCGGCCTACAGAGGTCACAGGAGCCAGCATGCGCGCCGCCGGGTAGAGCGCCGCGGCGAAACCGAGGCGACTGTCATGGTGCAATGCGCTGGCCGCCCATTGCCGCAGCCGGCCCGAGCCCCCAGCCCAGCCCTGTTCGGTCAGCCGGCCACGGAGCTTCAGGATATGATCGTGCAGCGGGATCGCTACTGGACATATGTCAGTGCAGGCACCGCAGACCGAGCAGGCGAAGGGCAGCTCCCAATAGCGCTCCGGACTTTCGAGATGGGGCATGAGCAAAGCGCCGATGGGACCGGGATAGGCGCCCCCATAGGCATGACCGCCCACGTTACGGTACACCGGGCAATCGTTCATACAGGCGCCGCAGCGCATGCACATCAGCAACTCCCGTTGCTCTGGATCCTGCAGCAGCTCACTGCGCCCGTGGTCCAGCAGCACCACATGCATGTCCCGGTGGCGGTCGGCGAAGAGCGACACGTAGCAGGACTGGCGTTGCCCAGTGGCCGACACCGGCAAGAGCTGCAGCAACACGGCCAGATCTGCGTCGCTCTCGATGAGCTTGTCGATGCCCGCCAAGACGATGTGTCGCTTAGGCAGACAGGTGGTCAGCTGGATGTTCCCCTCGTTCTCGACCAAGACGATCGTGCCGGTCTCGCTGACCAAGAAGTTAGCGCCGCTGATGCCCACGTCAGCACCGAGGAAGCGGTCGCGCAGATGGGCGCGCGCCACCAGCGACAACTCTCGGGCCAACTCGTTGCGCACCGTCTCGTCGACCGGCTCGCCCTGGGTGACCCAGTCGGGGATCGCCAGCCCGAGATGCTCGCCAAAGATTCGGGCGATGTCCTCGGTGCTCAGATGCAAAGCGGGAGCCGTGATGTGGGACGGTGGCTCAGCGGCGAGCTGCACGATGAGCTCGCCCAAGTCGGTCTCGGTGACCTCGGCGCCTGCGGCCTCGAGCGCCTGATTGAGACCGACCTCTTCGGAGGTCATCGACTTGCTCTTGGTGACCCGTCCGCCTGCCTCCATGACCAGCCCGCAGATGTGGTCCCTGGCCTCGGCCACCGTCTTGGCCAAGGTCACGTGGATGCCCCGCTTCTCGAGCTTCTCGCAGAAGGCCGCAAGCAGCTCCTCGTGCCGGTCCAAGACGCGCTGCCGAGCATCATGGGCCAGAGCACGCAACTGTTCCCAGTGAGGCATTTCAGCGACCAGCCGAGCTCGACCGGCCACCGTGTGCAGCGTGGCCTTGTGGACCTTGTCACCCAAGGCGCGATCCGCGGTCTTGTCCCGGGTGACGTCCCTGAGCCGCCAACGGGTCATGGTTCCTCCAGGCAGCCGGCCAGCACCTCGGCGACGTGGAGCGGCCGCGGTCGCGTCAGCTGATGTCGCGACAGCAGCCCGCCCAGCTGCATGAGGCAGCTGGAATCGGTGGACAGCAGGTAATCGACCTCCGCCGCCAAGATGGGCTCGAGCTTTCGCTGCGCCATCGCCGTGCTGACCTCCGGGTACTTCACAGCGAAAGTGCCACCGAACCCGCAGCACCAAGTCTCTGACGGGACCTCGACGAGCGTCAGATCCGCAACGTTCTGCAATAGCCGCCCCGCGCTCTCGGCGCTGCCGAGCTGTCGCAGCCCGTGACACCCCACGTGCAAGACCGCCCGGCCGGCTAGCCGCGCGCCAAGCTGCTCGACCCCCAGCTCACGGACCAGAAAATCGCACAGCTCGAACACCCGATGGCTCACCGAGCGGTCGCCGATCAACGAGGGGTAGTGGTGTTGCACCATCGACGTACACGAACCGGAGGGGCACACGATGGCGTCGTAGGGTGCGAAAATGCGGCAAAAACGCTCAGCCAGCTCGCTCGCCTGCTCGCGGTCACCTGCGTTGTACAGCGGCTGACCGCAGCAGGTTTGTTGCTGCGGGTAGTCTACCTCCACCCCCAGATGCTCGAGCAACCGGAGACTCGCCACGCCAACCTGGGGGAAGAACAGATCAACGAAACAGGGAACGAACAGGGCAACGCGCACCGAGGGTACTTCGGTCCAACGGAGCGAAAAGTCAAACCGACCGGCTGCGACCCGGGCTCACTGCACTTGACCCACCGGGTGCCACCACGTGTCACCAAATGTGTCAGCATGTGCCATAGTCAGCCGAGCCGCTGAGTGCCGCTTCGAAGTTTCGGCGGGTTACGGCGGTACGCTTGTTGCTTGAACGACTCACTGCAGCCTGAGCGTGGCTGCGCCACCCCTATCCCTCAGGAGGTTGTCATGAGCGTTTCGTCTAAGAAGCTGGCCGGCATCGTGAGCATCATCGCATTGGCGGCAAGCGCCTGCACCGTTGAGGTGACGGAGGTGGAAGGCGAAGGCGGCTCAGGCGGCATCGGCGCTGGGGGCACGGGTACCGGCGGCATCGGTGCTGGGGGCACCGGCGGCTCAATCACCCCGGTAGTGCCCGCAGAGGGGGTTGCACAGGACATCACCCTGTCGGTCTACTCCAACGGCTGGGGTGACCATCTCGGCACCATCGAGGTGGATACCGAGGGACCGGTGGTGATCGACGTGGAGGACCCTGACCCCTACGGCTCCTCCCCTCAGTTCTACATCTACGCCACCGCAGACGGCTTCTACACCGAGCTGTATGGCTGCTCCTTCGGGGAGACCATCAACGTCGATCTGGACGCGGTGCCCGAGCGACCCAACGCCATCGCTGGCGTCGTCTTCGCAAAGCAGAGCTACTTCGCAGACGTCTACTTCGCGAACGAGACGCTGCAGCTAGTCGGCCCCGGCGTGAACCAGTCGGTGACCACCGATTCCCAGGGTCGCTATGGCTACGAGGGGCTACCTGGGGGCAGCTACCAGCTCGAGTTCGAGTACCAGGGCGAGAGCATCATTCTCGAGACGATCAACGCCACCGAGACCACCGACTACACCGATCTGGGCTTCATGGAGCCGATGCAGGCTTCCTAGGCCGGGGACGCTGCGGCAGGGGCCGTTCGCTGCAGTGGCCAGCGGACGGCGGACAACCATCAGCAGCCCATCAGCAGCGGCAGAGCCTTGCTCCACTCAGCTGGCGATCTGGACCGACTCGCCCAGCGCTTCGCGCAACAAGCGGCGCTCACGGGCACTGGTGCGGAGGAACTGAACTCCAAAGCCGCGCACCGCTCGCCCACGCCGGACCACGTGGCGCACTCTTGCGAACAGGGTGAGCTCCCGCCGCTCGCTAGGCGGCTTGAAGCTGAGCACCACTAGCTCGTCCTCGCCAGGGGCTATGCCCGACCGAATCCTAGCGCCATTCATCGACAGGTCGGTGCAACGCAACAGCGCTGCCAACTCGCTACGACTGGTCATGACCTCGCAGGCAATGTCGACCGCTCTGCGCTCGTTCCGTCGCGTGCCTTGTATGTCGTGAGTCGCCATCTGTACCTCCGCTTCCCCCGGCCAGCCCACGCTCTGCGACACCCCGCAGAGCTCAACTGACCGGGACCACACCCAGCCCTGCTAGCCGGGAGCCCCCTGCCCGTCGGCTGCTCCCTCAGCTATCGCAACTCTCGTGCCGGGCTGCGCGCTCTTGCCACCAACTGATTCCATATAGTTGCGTTGACAGTCGGTGGATCTTTTTGCCCTCACTGTAATCAAATACTGGGCAGTCACCGATCCGTATAGGTTTTTGTACTACATTCGCACACATAGACGGCTCCCTGGACCTTCCGGGGTCTGGAGGGCGGCACAGCGCTGAACGAGACACCCAACCCACTGAGGAGCACACGACACCCATGCCAGGTTCTGCCAGCTGTGCTACGCCGCAGCCGATGGGTCGTCCGAGCACCACAGGACTCAGGGCATGCCGCTTTGCCCTCGCCGCAGTGACCGGCTTGACCGCCGGGCTGACCACCTCACCAGCCCAGGCCGAGCCAGCTAACGGGTGGCTGCACCTCGGTGGCGGCGCCTTGGTGACCAAACACGGTGCCGATGTGGACCCCGAGCTGGCCTCCACCATGCTCATCGATATGGGTGTCGGCACCGAAGCTCACGGCCCGTTCATCTTCGGCGGCCTGTTTCGGATTCAGCCGGTTTTCGAACACGGCGTCGATTTGGCGCTGATGGCTCGAGCCGCCACCACGAGCTTTCAGACCTCCTACATCGGCTTCGCCCTCGACGCCGGAGCCTACCAGCGCTGGTGGGGCCTGGACTCGACCGGCTTCATCGGTCAAGGCGTGCTCGGCGGTCCCTTCGGGCTTCAGTTGTCGGTGATGGCGTCGGTGGGGACCCGCGATAGTTGGGGGGTCGGCACCGCCTTGGGGATCGACCTGGCGCGACTCACGGTGCACCGCGATCATCTGCTCGACTGGTGGCCCAACCCCCAGCCCAGCGATGCCATCAGCGCCGCCATGGGCGCAGGTCACTGACCGCTGCCAGCTTTCACCCGTTCATGGGGGCTGGTGGTTCTGCAGCGACTGGCGGACTCAGGACCCTAGTCGCCCGCTTTTTCCGGAGCGACGATGGGCTGGATGTCCGCCCCAGTCTCCAGCTGTACCGGCAGCACGCGTTCGGGCTGCTTTGGGTCGCCGAGCTGGACGACGATGGGAGCCTTGAGCTGGCCCATGATAGGCAGCAGCTCGCCGGCATTGCGAACCCAGGCCGCCTTGCCCACGGCGTTGAAACCGAGGGTCAGGAACCCTTCCGGCGTACCCTGGGGCACCGAGCTGCTGCCTGCCGCCCAGAGTCGCAGGTCGAGGCTGAAGGCGATCTGCGTGCCCTCCAGCTTCTCGAGCTTGGTGATCCGGTAACGGATCACGTCCATTCCAGCAATCGTCGTACGATCGGTGGCGATCCAATAGGCGCCCTGACCCACCGGCTCGGTTGGCCAGGGACTGAAGTAGAGCCCCAATACCTCCACCAACGGCGCAACCAAATCGCCTAGCGCTGCGTCGGCTTTCTTGGCCAGCTCGATGCGCTCACCGCTCAGTGAGCCGTCAGGCGCCAGCGTTGCGAAGATGCGAGACCCTTTCAACTTGTTGATGGCCTTGCCAAGGCTCGGTGGCAGCTGGCCTGGCTGCTGAGTCGAAGGCACAACGGCCTTGATGGTGAAGGCGATCTCCCGCTCTTTCGGCGCGGCCGCCCCGGCATCGACGACCGGCGGCTCGACAACGGCGCCGTCCTTGCCGTCGGCGTCCTTCGGGGACGTCACCGATACGCTCAACGTGTAGTCGACGTTCGGCCTCACCTGCTGGCCCATGCGGTTGGTCACCGTGATCTTGAGGATCGCCGGCTTGTGCAAGTCCAAGTTAGGCGCCACCACCACCCGGGGCTCACTGCCCTTGTCGTAAAGGGTCATCTTGATGGGAGCGCCGCGGGGGTGGGCCTTATCCGCCATACCCGGCTCGAAAACGCCCGACGGCGGCGGACCGTCGACCACCTCGGAAGAGCCGCTGGACTGCTGCCGGGCCGACTGCACGGCGTTGACGATGTTCTTGTCCATCAACGCTTCGTTGGGCTGCGCATCACCGACGCCGGCATCCCGCGCTGCACCCTTGGATGAGTCGTCACAGCCAACCGCGCTGACTTGGAGGACCAACAAAGCAATGAGAATCTCAGCTCGCCGCCACATGCCGAGGGTGTTTAATGCAGGTTCGCGCCGCCCGCCAGCCTTCAGAGCAGCAACGCCCGGCCCACCGGCAGCGGCCAGCGCCTGGCGGCCCGCCTCGGCTTCAAGGCTCACGCCGCCTGCTGCAGCCTAACTGAGCTCGGCCACCACCGGGGCGCCACCACCGGGGCGCTAGTCGCGACCCTTTAGTCGTCGCTGACGGCCTGCTTGTCGCCGTCGTCCTTCTTGTCCGCCGCCTCGGCCTTCTTCGCCGGAGCTGCGTCCTTCTTGTCCGCCGCCTCGGCCTTCTTCGGAGCCGCGTCCTTCTTCGGAGCTGGCTTCTTCTTCTGTGGCGGCTCGTATTTCGGCGGCTCACGAGTCCCACTGCCGACCATCTTGGGATGACCGTAGACATTCCATGCGGTGCCGGCGTTACTGTTCTGGTGATCGAAGCGCTCGCTGTCGTCCTCGGCGGCCCGCGGGGCCTTGTCGATCGACCGTTCGGCGCCGGTGCGCCCACTCATCCCCTGCTGGGTCCACACCTTGCAGTCTTTGAGCACTCGCACGCGGTTGGCAAGCCGCCGCTGCCCCTTGCAGCGGCCAAACACTCGCTCGAAGAAGGTGGGCTCAGATACGCAGCCCGAAGCCCCGTCGATCCACACGGACTTGTTGCCGAAATTGGTGCCGACGAAGTGCTCCCGACACACCGCGATGCCGAGCTGGGCAGCAGCGGCGCTGATCAGGCTTCCCTGGTCGACCTCGACCTCACGATGCTCGTTAACAAACGTGACCTTTGGCATTTTTTGCAGGTTTGCTCCACCCCGAGCGTCCTGTCAATGGGAGCGCTCCAAGTCTCCGGCAGCGAGGCCTCAGGCCAGCGGGCTCGGTC
>JAUVCD010000116.1 GCA_030590865.1 Myxococcales bacterium
TGCCCTGAGACTGCTCGAGCTGCCGAACGAGTCGATCATACCGTTCGAAGAATGGGACGACCGGCGGCAGCCCGCCCGCATCGCTGGAAGGGTGACTGGCCACCGGCGCCGGATCAGCGGACGCCACGCTTTGAGTCGCGACATTGGCGCTCGACGCCTCGCCAGTTTGGTCGAGCTCGACGACCGACGCGACCGGCTCCTCAGCCGTAGGGCGCGGCGCACTGCACGCACCAGCTGCGATGGCAGCGGTCAAGGCGACGAAGCGGGAACGGTCCACCTGCATGACGGGACTGCCCATCAGTATAGGCCAACACCATGACGGCCATCCCCCCAGCCTTCGCCGAGGGCGGCCTGCAGGTAACGACCGGACCGCGTCACAGCAGTGCTCGCCGTGGCATTGAAACGACAGCCTAGCTACACTCTCGCCGTGCCCAAGGCCCTAAACTGTTGGTCGAATTGGGGCAGTCGCTTGATGGTGCTCACCCTCATGGGCTGCGCCCCATCGAGCCCCCGAACCACCGCCCCGGCGGCAAGCACGAGCGCAGCCTCTGGCCAACCTGGGGCCATCCCATCGGTCACGCTGACGAGCTCAGCTCGTGACGCCGCGACAGCAGACGCCGCAGCCACAGACGCCGCAGCCAATGGCGCTTCGACGGCGACCCCGCCCCCCATCACGGCCCGCCGCGCAATGACGCTGATGTTTCTCGGCAAGCCGCCGGCCGAGGCGCGAGCCTGTCGCGAGCAATCCTCTGAAGGCGATGCCATCCGCTGCATGCTCAACCTTCGTTTCGCTGGGGATGAACAGGCGGCCAAGTCAGCCTTGGCCCTCTACGACGAGGCTGGAACCGTAGCTGGCGTAGAAAAGCCTCACATGATGGACGGCGGCTGGCGGGGCATGCTCAAGCTCGTGCCCGAGCCGCCAATCGGTCGCCATCGTCGTCATCTGGTGTGGCTGCTGGCCGCCGCTCAGGACTTCAATCAGTGGTTCGTTGACCTGCATCGGGACAAAAAAGCCAAGGCACGCTACCGCCACCAGCCCCTCGAGCTCCGTTTCTTTCGCTCCGTCGGACGCACGACCCCGTCGGCCTACGCCAGTGGCTGGACCGTCGCCTACAACGTCTCGGGCTCGCTCCATAGCTCAGCGAATGCGGTGCGAGAGACCATGTTTCACGAACTGTTTCACTTGAACGACCGTGACCACGGCAACTGGTCGGAACAGCACCTGACAGCCATCTACGACTCCATCGTGACTCGCTGCACCAACAAGTGGAACAAGCTCAATACCGCCTGTTTAAGGCCCTACGCGCCCCATCACGTCATGGTTCGTGGCGGCACCTACTATGCGTTTCAACCTGGAAACGGTGTCTGGGAATACGCGGCCGAGCTCGCCACTCGCTACTACTTCGAGCACCGCGAGATCTTCGCCGGACGCCGGCTGGCCAAGCCTGCCTTCAAGTGTGGACCCGAGGAAAACGCCCGCAGCTGGACGCTGCTGGTGGACGAGTTCTTCGGCGGAATCGACCACATTCCAGCCTGTCCATAAGCTGCTCTGAGACCCCGTTTTTCTGGCGTTGAAAGCGACTGGCGCTACATTGCCCATGCGTGATGGGTCGAGCCAAACATCTGTCGCTTACGCTGCTGTGGAGCATTGGGCTGCTCTTAGCGGTAATCGCGCGGCCAGCCGCCGCGGCGTCGCCTTACCTTTACGTGCCCTCCAAGGAGTTCCTCGAGGCAAGTCCGGCGCACCGCTACGCCAACATGACCAATGCCGAGGTCTTCGCTGAGCTCGATCGCCGCGCTGTACCCTATCGCAAGGTCGATCCGATCAAAGGGGTGAAGGCTCCGGTACGCCTCACCGGTAAGCTGCACGGCGTCCACGTTCATTCCTCGCTGCCTGAAGCAAAGCGAGCCACGTCGATTTTCGAGAACCTCGACGCCCGCCTGGCGCTCACCCTCGATGACTTCTGCGCGCTGCTCGAACGTCACGACATCGTCGAGGTGGTGCATTACACGATGTACCGGCCCAACGTCCCGAAGCCAGGCACGAAGCGCAAGGCGAAGGGCAAGGCGAAGGGCAAGAGCAAGACCACGCGGCCAGGCGGCCGCAAGGGCAAGGCGCCAGCGAAGAAGAAGGCGCCAGCGGGTACGAAGACGCCTAAGAAGAAGAAAGGCGCACAGACCCTTGGAAAGGGCAGTCAGGCACCCAAGAAAAAGGCGACCCGCAAGGCTCATCCTAAGAAGCAGAAGGGCGAGCCAAAGAAGAAGGGCAAAGGCCCAAAGAGCACGGGGAAGACCGCCAAGAAGAAGTCACCGGCAAAACCCGCCAGTGCCACCAAGAGCAGCTCGAAGAAGACCGCCAAGAAGGCCACCAAAGGCTCTTCAAAAAAGACGAAGGGCACCGCCAAACGCAAGCGGAGCGCCAAGGGGACCAAGGGGCGCCGCCCTGCCGGCAAGAAGCGCTCCAAAAAGGGAAGGCCAACCAAGCAAGTCAAGCAGCGCGCCTGGGCCCCGCCTGGAACGCGTCACCCAGCAGGCCTGGCCATCGATGTCGGTGGATTGCGCAAGCGGGATGGCCGCTGGCTCAGCGTGGCCCACCACTTCAACGGCCGCATCGGCGCCCGAACCTGTGGAGCGACCGCAAAACCTGGCCGAACGCCAGCCGCCCGCGAGCTCCGATCCATCGTCTGTGAGGCCGCCGATCTCGGCATCTTCACCTACGTACTCACGCCAAACTACGACGCACCTCACGCCGACCACTTCCACATGGAGATCCGCGGCGACGTGAGGTGGTTCCTCTACCACTGAGCGACCCGAGCGACGCACACGCCTTGCCGACGCTGCCGTGGAGCTCTTCCTAGCCCGCTGCGAGGCCGGCCTCGCCACAGGCTGCAACAACTTGGCCGCTCCGGGTTGCCGGCTTTGCTCTGGTCGTATCGATGCTACTCGCAGGTGCGATAGACGTAGTCGGCCACCGTCCGTTGGTCATACCGTTCGATGAGGTGTCCGTGGATCCAGAACGGGTCAAACCGATAGCGAGTGCTGACGGCGTTCGCCGAGGTGAGGAGCGCCACGCCGGCTCGGTTCAGCACGTCGCGCACCCGAACCTCGCCGAGCGTCGACCCGGCAGCATCTAGTACCGGTAGCGTGTCCTCGGAGGGTACTGGAAACACCCCGTCGTCGGCCACGTCGGCATAGCGAACGGCGATCTCTTCGAGGATGCGGAGGTAGGGCCAACCGAGATTGGTGCCGGCTTCGGGACGCCCATGACTGTGCGCGGCCCGCTGGATGATGTCGTCGAATAGTCCGGCCTTGAGCAGTGGCTCCGTTTCATCTGCTCCTGGTCTCGTGTGCTCGATGACCACGTTGCCAACCGCCAGATTGCCCATCGAGTAGGTGAGAAACGGGGCGTTAGCCACGCCGTTGATGACCGTGTCGATATAGCCGTCGAGATCGCCGCTAGTCTCGAGGGGCACAAGCTGTTCGGTGAAATCCAGATAGCCGCGAATACGAAAATCGAGATCGCCGGCCGTCTGGTAGCGCGGCGCATTGAGGGTGAAGATCTCCAATATCGCGTTGTTGTCTTCCGTCCGATCCGGATCGGTCAGCCAGGAATAGAACCCCTCGGGCCTACCCACGACGATGAAGTGGATGAATGGTCCCGCACCGGTGGCCCCGTCCAGGATGAAGCGGTCCACCGCCTTGAGGACCGCCTTCGACGAGCGGTCGTGGATCTCGTCGAGATCGTCGATGACGATCAGGGGCACGAGGGTGCCCGCAACCTCGCAACCCGCCACCGTAAAGAGGCTGGTCAGCTCGAAGGTCGTCGGGTCTGCCATCGACGGGAGCTCGTTGAACGTAACCTGGCCGTCGAGGGTCGCCAGGTCGGGCGTCGGGACGACGGAGAAGTCGAGCAACTCGGCATCATCACCGAACAGATCGGCCAGCCCGATGGAGCATTTCTCGGTGTCGGCGAACCCATTGATCACGTTCCGCGCGGCGAAGGACTTCCCGACACCTGCGGCGCCCATGATGTAGGTGACGCCAGCTCCCGCGTCGCCGTTGCCATAGGCTTGGGCCATCGCGTTGAGGTGAGTGATGAGCTCTGGGTTGGCGGCTTCGTAATACGTTTCCAGATCGGGCTGCTGGCTAGTGGACTCCCGATCGATCTCGAAAGCGAAGGTGGCCCGCTCGATGTCACACAGGTGAGCTGAGCTGACGCCTCCGTCAGCAGGAGCGACCTGATAGTCGCCCACCAGAGAGCCGCATGCCATCGGCACCGCCGCTCCGGCCACTAACAGCAGGACTCGCGCCAGCGATCTCATCTAGAACCTCCGCCCCACTGTGGCGCCCAACCGTCCCGGACCTAGAGAGAACCCCAGGACGGTCGAATCAACCCCTTGGGGGCTACTCGGCTGGTCGACTAGCAACATCACGATCCCCGCGGCTGTGATCGTGACGCCCAACCCCAGCAAGACGTCGGTGGTGGTCGTGAGGGTGTCGAGGCGGTCGATATCCCCGTTTCGATCGGTAGGGCAAATCCCATCGGTACAGTCATCTGCTAGCTCGCCGTCCAGCGAGAGCGCCCAGATCCCAGTCACCGCGCCACCGGCCAGCGCCGCGACGCCGGCAACGCTGGCGATCCAACCTGCCGAAGTGAGCGCGCCGGTCCCCTCTTCTGGCGGCGGCGGTGGTGGCGCTTCGGGTGCTGGCTCGGCGCTTGGCTTCGCCTTCGGTGGTGATGGAGGCAGTGGCGGGGCAATCTCGTTCAGCGCGATCTGCTGAGTCGTCTTCTCCCGGGAGACGAGATCAACCTGGATCTTGGCAGGCTCGAACCCCTCGAGACGCACCTCGATGTCGTGACGCCCCGGGCTCAGCTGCAGCTCCTCGGTGAGGGGGGTGCGGCCGATGAGCTCTCCGTCAACCCACACCTCGGCGCCGACGCGATCGACCTGCAGCACCAATGAGGCCGACAAGTTTCGAAGCTCCTCCAGCTGCCGATCGACGGCGGCCCTCATGGGGTCATCCAACAGCTCGCCGTACTCCCGGTCCAGCCTCTGCAACGCCGCCAGTGCCTCGCCGTAACGATGCGTTGCGCGCAGACAATTGGCCAGGTTGAAAAGGGCGCCCTTGGACGGATACAAGCGCAGTGACGACTCGAAAGCGGCAATGGCGGCCTCGAAGTCCTCTACCTTCTGCAGCGAGACGCCTGCCTCGAAGTGCTTCTCGGCGTCTTCCTTGTCGTCTGCATAGACGTCGGTGACGGCCAACAAGAGGCACGGGATGAGCGCCATCAGAAGCGAAGAGCGGGTCTTGCTTGCGGGACTCTTGCGGCCCCCCAGGCGACCTGGCGCTGGTGTCGAATAAGCCATCTAGTTGCGACAGACCCCCAAAGGTCAAACCAAGACGGTATCCCGCCTGTAGCCCATGTGCCAGAGCCATTTGCCACGCCCCGAGTGGGCTGAAACCAGCCACGGCCTATTCGAACTTCTCCGTGTAGAGGGTGTCGCGGCCGCTCTTTCCCATCTCGACGGAGGGCTTGTTCGGGTCCGGCTGTCTTCCCTTTGCTGGTGGACCTTCATCGCTAGCCGGCGCGACGCTGCCCAAGGGCGGTGGCGAGGTCACCGCGGGGCTCTCAATCCCCACGAGCCTCGCCTGCACCGTGGTGTTCTTCGACGGGACCACCGTGGTGACGAAGGGTTGAAATCCGGACATCTCGACGCGGATGGGCACGATGGTGTCGCCCCTCTTGACCCGAAACGGGTTCATCGTAACCGGGGCGCCGTCGTAGAAAATCGTCGCTCCACTGGGCGCACCTTGGATGGTGATCTGCACTCCGCCAGGCTGAGCGGGCGCAGATGACACCGTGGTCGACACCGGCGCGGCCCCCCGTCCGGTGGTCGTGGAGTGGAGCCAGAACGCAACCACCGCCAGCGCAGCGATGGAACCGGCGATCAACAGCGCGGCCGTCTTGCGTTTCTGACGCTTCGATCGTTCGGGACCGGTGGTGCCCTCAACTCTGGTGTCCAGCTCGTCGTGCTGCTCATCAGGAAACGCGCTTGCCACCGTCTCCGCCGTGACCAGTGACACCCGGTCGTAGCCACTCTGGTCTTCGATCTGCGCGGTCAGGACGTCGAGTGCTTCTCCACGCTCACACCAGGCCTCGAACGACCGGATCTTCTGGAGGAGCTCAGGTGCCGATTGGTAGCGGTCGGCCGGGTCTTTGCTGATGGCCCGTTTGATGAAAGCGCCGGAGTCCTCGGGCAGACTGTTGAACACAGACTCGGGTATTTGAGGAGGCTCGTTGATGATCCTGAAAATGAGCTCGTTGTAGTTAGAGCCCTCGAAAGGCCGCTTGCCGGTGAGCACCTGGAGCAGCATGACGCCAACGGCATATAAATCGGTGCGCCGGTCGACGTTCTCTTCTCCCCGAGCTTGCTCCGGTGACATATAGGCTGGCGTGCCAAGCGCCACACCGGAGACGGTGAGCTTGGCGTAGTCGGTGGCGCCGACGAACTTCGAGATCCCGAAGTCGATGAGCTTCACCGTGGGGGGCGCATTCTCTCGACGAACCAAGTAGACGTTCGACGGCTTCAGATCTCGGTGGACGATGCCTTTGGAATGGGCCGCACTGAGCGCTGAAACGATCGGGTCGAATATCGCGCAGGCGGCCGCGAGCGATAGCGTTCCCTGGCGGAGGATCGAGCTGGATAGGTCTTCCCCCTCCAGATACTCCATCACCAAGTAAGGGTCGCCTCTCGGAGTCACTCCGACGTCATGAACGTCGATGATATTTGGATGCCCAATGGCAGCTGCCGCCTGCGCCTCGCGGAACAGGCGATTGACCCCTTCGTGCTCGGTGACCCGCGCCGAGTCTAGAATCTTCACGGCCACCGGCTTGCCGACGACCACGTGACGGCCCAGAAACACCCACCCCATACCGCCATGCCCAATCAGGCGGTTGATCCGATACCGATCGCCGAGGATCTGACCCACATAGAAGTCGAGGCTGCCTCCCGGGGTGTTCGCCGGCGGTGTGGGCTCGGTCCGCGTCGAGGAACCAGCGGCTAGGTCCGTGGGAAGTGCCATCGTGGTGTGAGGGTAGCCTGCCAGAGACGTCCAACGAGACATCTCAGCTGGGTGATCAATTGTAGTGCCATGCGAGCTGTCGCGCAGCGACCAATCTCGCTCGGGAGAACCAGTCGGAAGCAGCGCCAGGGCGCAACTAGACCTACCTCGTGACGACATAGAGACGTGACGAGCGACACCTGCCAACCCATCGACCGGAACAACCAACGCCTCCGCACTATGACGACCGGTCGGGGCCAGCGATCTGAAGGCGGATTGACCGGCCCTGGCGACTGGCGGACGCCTGGTGGCCGATCGTTTGTGACGACCCGACCGGGAAGAGGCCTTCTACGCCGCCGAGAGCGTGTCCCCTGGCGTCCCTTCAGGCCCGGCGAGCTGCTGCCAGGTTGTGCCTTTCAAATCGTGGGACCGCGAAACGTGGGAGGAATGGGAGAGATTTACGAGGTCCGCGACGGTCGGGGGGAGACGGCGGCCATGAAAGTACTGTCGTCCAACTTGCAGGGACGAGCCGACTTGGTCGGCCGCATGGTCGACGAAGCGCAGGCCTTGCGTTTGATCGACCATCCCAACGTGGTGCGCTGGCGTGACGCAGGCGTGCTCGATGGCGGGCGCCCTTACGTGGTGACTGAGCTACTGAGAGGTCGCACTCTGCGAGCTCACCTACGGTTGTGCGGGCCTGCGTCACCGCCCCGCGCCCGACGCTGGATCGTCGCCTTGTTGCTCGCCCTGGACGCCGTCCACCAGACCGAGCTGGTGCACTGTGACGTGAAGCTCGACAACGTCTTCTTGTGCATCGACGGATCGATCAAGCTCCTCGATCTAGGCGCCGCCGAGCAGGCCAGCGATCACCGCGCCGCGACGTCCTTACCGCCGATCGGGACGCCTCGTTACATGGCACCGGAACAACTGGCAGGCGGCGGCGTAGATGCTCGAACCGACATCTTCGCCGCAGGCCTGATGCTCGCCGAGTTGCTCTGCGGCGACAGACCCCAAAGCGCTGGGCCTGACTCTGATGGCCGGCCGCCGCCTGATCCCCTGTGCCCACACTTTGCCGAACAGGCCCCAGACCTGTTGGCCGTGATCAGTCGAGCGACCGCAACCGAACCCGATGCCCGCTACCCGAGCGCCTTGGCGATGGCCCGCAAAGTCCTCAATCCCCCCAGACGCGCAGTCCGGCCCGCGACCGGATGGCGCACCGCTGACGAACGCTTATTCGTCAGCGACCAATAGGACACTAGCGCGAGCGCGATGAGCATCGGTGACGACCCTCCATGGCGTCAATGTGCTCGGCGATGTCGAGCCGATCCACTTCACTGAGGCCCACGAACCTCACCGCCTGCCACTTCCCGCGGCTCCATACGGTGCGAGCAAGCGTTTTCAGCGACTTGGACGCGCCCAGCTTGAGCTCGAGGCGCTGGATCAAAGGGGGACGTCGGCGATTGCCCCGGGACCGGATCAACGCTCCCGAAGCACTGAGGTCAACGGCCCGGCCCTCGAAGCGGATCCCGTCTCGCAGGGCAGTGAGACCAAAGTCGGTACCGACGCGGGCGCCGGTACGCCGTTCCATGAGTCTTACAGCATTCATGTGGGTAAATGTAAGTGTGGCATCTTTGCGCTCCTGGACCGAAGTTCTCGGCAGTCCTCAATCGCCCCAGAAAAAAAAGGAGTCGCCGAGCGATGCAAGGCCAGGCTATAAGGCCGCGCCATGCCTCAGCGGCCCATCGTCAGAAGAAAACAGAAGCAGCGTAGTACCAAGAAGCTCGCCGAGTGGCGGCGCAAGCAGGAGCAAGCGCAGGAGAAGCCCACCGAGGGCACCAAGCCTGCGTCCAGCTCAAAGCCAAAAAGCTGAAAGACCTCGCGAGGTCCCTCAGTTGCGCTCTGCTCGACCGATCTATTGGTCCAACCTGCAGCTGCTCCCAGTGAGCTGACACTGCTGCGCCAGCGTCAAAGCCATCGCTGCGCCGCGTGGGAGTGATCCGACCCCCCGGCGCGGTCAGGCGGATGCATGTTGGTCCGGCCCATGCTACGGCCTGCGCCATGCGCCCTGCCGCAATAGTCCCTGCCTACCAAGCCGCGCCGCTGGTGGGCGAAGTCGTCGAGACCCTGCTGAGCCTCTGGCCTGAGCGTGACGCGGTGTGGGTGATTGACGATGGGTCGACCGACTCGACGGCAGAGCGAGCCGAGCAGGCCGGCGCCCAGGTGATCCGCCACCACTGCAACCGGGGCAAAGGAGCTGCCCTGCGAAGCGGGATGAGAGCAGCGCTCGAAAGGGGGTTCGACGTGGCGGTGACCCTCGACGCCGACGCCCAGCATCCCCCTGCCGAGGCGCTCCGGCTGCACCAAATGTGTCCTGATCCGACCGCCCTGGTGCTTGGCATCCGCGATTTGGCCGGCGCTGGCGCTCCCCGAGCCAATCAGTATTCCAATGCTTTCTCGAACCTCGTGCTGTCCGGGTTCACCGGTCGTTGGCTACAGGACACCCAATGCGGGCTGCGCCGCTACCCGATCGCAGCCACGCTGGCTCTAGGCGGTCAGGAGGATGGCTACGGCTTCGAGGCCGAGATTCTGATCCGAGCCACCAGCAACGACATGCCGATCGTCGAGCTGCCGATCGAGGTGGTCTATCCACCTGAGCAAGAGCGCATCTCTCACTTCGACTCGGTGCGAGATCCGGCGCGCATCGTCGTTCGTGTGCTGCGCACCGTGGCGGCCACCCGTGCCCGTTGGTTGGGCGACCGAATCAGCCCAGCCGCTCGTGGTGCCAGGCGCCATGCCAGCCGGTCGGCGCCCAGGTCAACCGGCGAATGAGTCACACCAGGCCGAGCCTGCGGCGGCGCTCGTCGACCGCCCAAGGGCCTGAGCGGCGTCGGCCCACGCCTCGTCCGCCTGGACCAACACGCCAGCGATGGGCACGGCTCGTGACCCGACTGATGGCGCTCTTGGTCGTCACGCCGATCCTGGCCCACGCGGTCATTCTGGCCGCCACGGGCATGAGGCCGCCATTGATCACGCCACCGGAGAGCTCGGCACGCCAAGCCGACGACGATCCGACTCGCCGGGAGATCGGTGCGAGCTGGGCCCGCAAGCGGGGCAAGATCCACGAGGTGCGCCTGGTGGGCGATCCGCTATCGACCGGTCACGCCCATGGCAAGCTCCTCTACCAACAACAGGTGGCCATCGAGGGGCAGCTGCACCAGCAGTTTGCCCAATTCGTTCCCTGGGCACCGGCTCGCTGGCTGGTCGTGGACCTGGCGCGCCTTCAGTTTCGTGGGCTCGACCGACAGCTGAGCCTGAGCCACCGCGTCGAGATCGCAGCCCAGGCCGCCGCATTTTCGCCCGATCCGTTCTCGTCACTGATGGGCACCTATCAGCGCTTCATCTTTCTCGAGTCGCTCTACGACATCATGCTCTCCTTCGAGCACTCGCCGCTCATCGGGTGCTCCAGCTTCGTGGTCACCGGACCGCTGACCGAACAGGGTCACACCCTCTTGGGGCGCAATTTCGATTTCGAGGGCCCCCAAGTGCTTGATGACGAGAAGGCTGTCTTCTTGATGTTGGAAGCGGGCCGCATCCCCTACGCCTCCGTCGCCTGGCCCGGCTTCGTCGGAACGACGACAGGCCTCAACCTCGCTGGGCTCGGCATCGTGATCCACGGCGCTCGGGCTGGCAGCGCCAGGACTGACGGGGAGCCGGTGGCCCAGACCGTCCGCGATCTGCTGGGCAGCGCCCTCAACGTCGACGAGGCACTCGCCCAGCTGGCCGAACGAGCGCCCATGGTGCCCCACATGCTGCTGCTGGCCGACGCCGGCGGCGCGGCGGTCGTGGTCGAGCGCATTCCAGGACACCCTCTGCACCTGCGGCGCCGCTCGGGGCCCAGCCTAGCGCTGACCAATCACCTGGAAGGACCGCTCGCCGGGGACCCGAGCAACCGCGCGGTGATCACCAAGACGTCCACCAAGATCCGACGCCAGCGGCTCGACGAGATTCTTCAGAATGTACAGGCCCCTATCAACGTCAAACGTGCCGTGGAGATCTTGCGTGACAAGCAGGCTGTGGGCGGCGGATCGCTCCCGCTCGGACATCGCGCCGCCATCGACGCACTCATCGCCACTCACAGCGTGGTGATGGACACCACCGCTCGAGTCTTGTGGGTAGGCGAAGGACCCCATGCCACCGGTCGCTTCCTGCGGTTCGATCTGGTCGAGTTGCTGGCCAGAGGCTACCAGCCCTTGGGCCCGCCACCGGTCGACGCATCAGCGGTGAACCGAGTACCCGCTGACGACATCCTGACCGACGGCCGCTACCCTAGCTGGGTCCAGAGCGGCTCTCCCCACCTAGAGGCACGATGACCATCGATCGACGACACCTCTTGTTGAGCCTTGCGGCCGCCAGCACTGCAATGCTGGTGGGTCCGGCAGTTCAGGCCGATCAAGTGGGTGAGGCGCTGAAGCGAGTGCTCGCCGCGCGCCAACCGATCAAGACGATGCAAGCCAGCTTCAAGCAGAAGCGACTGATTGGTCTACTGGCAACCGCCGTGGAGAGCAAAGGCAAGCTGACCATCGTCCGCCCCAACCGACTGCGCTGGGACCTGCTCCCACCGGATGGAGTGACCTACTGGATCGGCCCCGAAGGCCTCGCCATGGCAAACCAGGATGGAGTCGCAAAGATCGGCAAGTCCGCCGCCGGTCGCTTCGCCACCGTGCTGACCGATCTGCTGGTGATGCTCGGCGGCGACATGGCCAAGCTGCGCAAGCGCTACGAGCTGACCATCCAAGAGCCCGACGGCCGCTTGATTCTCACCGCAAAGCCGAAAAGCAAGAAGGTCGCCAAACACATCGCCAAGCTAGTCATGGAGACGACCCAACAGCTCTGGCAGGTCAAGCGCGTCGAGATCATCGAGAAGAACGGCGACCAGAGCGTCATCGAGTTCGGCAAGACCGACAAGAACAAGCCGATCAAGCCGTCATTCATGAAGCCGCCGCCGGACTAGTTCTTGGCCCAAAGGGCGCTCCGGTCTCGCGCGCCCCTGGCGGGGCGAAGGGCGCGCGAGCCCTTCGCGAGCACCTCCTGTTGGCCAACTAGTGTCTTTTCTCGGGGCCTTCACGAAGATACAGCGCAAAAACCCCGCCCCATCGCCTTCGGCGACGGGGCCCCACCCCAAAACCGCTGCGCGGAAGAACGCGGATCTTGACCCAGGAACTAGCTACAGGCCGGGAGCGGTTCGGAAGCGGGTGCTGCCCTGCTTGATCTTGTGATGGGCCAATCGGTTCTGGGCGAGGTTCATCGGTAGGTAAGCGATCGACTGAATCCAGCTCGACTCTCGCTGAATGGTCCAGCGCTTCCAGATCGAGCTGAGCGAGTAGAATCGCTGCCAGGCGCCGATCCAGCCTTCGCGGAGCTGCTCGCGGGTCATGCCGGCAGGGACGAAATAGGGCGCGCCGAGATCGTGGTTTCGCTCGAGCCACCAACGCTCGTGGGTCAGCCGGCCTTCGGCTTTCAGGCGATGGTAGAGCCGGGTGCCCGGGTAGGGGGTGAGGATGGCGAAGAGCGCGGCGGTGAGCTGAGACTCGATCCCGAACTCGACGGTGCGGTCGAATACCTCCGGGTCGTCGGTGTCGAAACCAAAGACGAAGCTGCCCCAGATGCTGATGCCATGGTCGTGGAGCATCTGGACGGTCTCACGATAACGGGCCGGCTTGTTCTGCTGCTTGCCGGTGTGGCGCAAGGTTGCCTCGTCCACGCTTTCGAACCCGATGAACAGAGCGCGGCACCCGCTGCGGGCCATCAGACGCACGTTTTCCGCTCGCTGCACCGCCGCCATAGAGCACTGCCCGACCCAGGTCTTACCGAGTGGAACCATCCGCTCGAACAGCTCGCGCGAGTATTTCCGGTGGATCAAGACGTTGTCATCAGAGAACAAGATCCGCTTGTCCAACAGCGACAGCTCGGCGATCACCTCGTCGACGGGTCGAAAGCGCAGGCGGGTACCATTGGCCGTCGACACGCTGCAGAACTCGCAAGGGAAGGGACAGCCGCGGGTGGTTTGCACAGCCTGAAACGGGATGTAACGGCGCGACCGGAACAGATCTCTCCGCGCCAGAGGCTGACCACGCAGGTCGGGAAGCTCCCCCTGGTAGACCCGCTCGAGCTTGTGCGCCTTGAAGTCTTGGAGCAGCTGCGGCCAGAGCGCTTCTGCCTCACGCAGCACCACGGCATCAGCGTGCTCGAGCGCCTCTTCGGGCAGGGCGGTCGGGTGAATCCCGCCGAGCACGACTGGAACTCCGCGCCGCCGATAAGCGTCAGCGATGTCGTAGGCGCGCCTGACGTTCTTGCTGTCGACGCTGATCCCGACCAGGTCGATCGGCTTGACGTCCTTGTCCAGATCGAAGAATCGGACGGCGTCGTCAGTAAAGATCACCTCGTCTTCCGGTGGCGTCAGCGCGGCGATCATGCCGAGGCCTAGCCGCGGCAGAAGAGCCGAGTCTTCGCCGACCGGAGCGATCAACTCGATCTGCACGGCGGCACGGTACCATCGTTACCCGCGTGGCGTCACAGAGGACGCCACTCGGACACCGTCACACCGGAAGCCTGAACGTCAGCGCCGAGCAGGTACAAAGCCGCACCCAAGGCCATGGCCAGGCAAAAGAGCACAGCCTGAAGCAGGTAGAGCTTGCGCAGCTCGCCGAGGGCTCTCATCAAGTGGTCGATGTCCCCACCTCGCGTATCGACGACGCTCTTGAAGTGAGCCGCCGCGCGGAACGTCCAAATACCGACGACGATGGGGAGGGCCAGAATCACCCCCAGCACTACCCCGACCTCCAGGGGCAGCATTTGCGCAGGACGGTACATCGCAGTGCATACGACCAGCGCAGAGACGAGCTGCCCCGCCGCCGTGAGCTTCATCAAGAGCTGCAGCTGGTTGAACACCAGGTTCTGGGTCGAGGAGAATTCGTAGCCATGAGACCTGCGCCGGGCGCGTTTCGGTAGCTGGTCTGCATTGCTGTCATCGTCGTCGGCGCCGGAACCCTGTGCGCCCCCTTCGCGTCGCGCTCGGGCGCGCTCACGCCGCTCTTCGCGGGCACTCTGGGCAGCGCTTGCTTCCCCGCTGGTCACCAGGTCAACGCCCTGTGCCACATCCCCGTCCTTGCCATCTCCGCTCATCGGCCAACGATAAGCGGTCCCCATGCGTCTGGCGAGTGGACCCGCTAGAGCATCGACACCGGGTCCACGTCGATGGCAGCGCGGACCTTGCGGCCAAGCTTGGCCTTCACCGGCAACAGGGCGGCCAAGACGCGCCGCAGCGGTGGCCGGTCCGAACAGCGGAGAAAGACCCTGAAACGATAGCGACCTCGGAGGCGCGCGATGGGGGCGGCGGCTGGACCGAGCACCTGCACCTGGCGAGACTCCACCTCTGGGCAGGAGCGGGCGTAGGCCGCGAGACGGCCCGCCGCCTTGCGGGCCATGGCTTCCTCGACCGCATCGACGCGCACCAAGGCAATGCGACTGAAGGGCGGATAACCCACCTCTTCGCGATCGGCGATCTCGTGGGCGAGAAAGCCCGGGACGTCATGGTGAGCGGCAAATCGGATCGCCGGGTGACCAGGATCCCGGGTCTGAATCAGGACTTTGCCAGGCAGCTCATGGCGGCCCGCGCGACCGGCCACTTGCACCAGAAGCTGAAAACCCCGCTCTGAAGCGCGAAAATCGGGCATCGATAGGGCCGCGTCGGCGTTGACGACACCGACCACCGTCACCTTCGGCAAATCATGCCCTTTGGTGACCATCTGAGTGCCCACCAGAATGTCGATCTCCCCGGCCCGCATGCGGTCGAGGATCTTGGCTGACCGCACACCGGAGGCCACGTCCCGATCGAGTCGGGCCACTCGGGCATTGGGAAAGGCGGTGGCGAGGGTGACCTCGAGCTTCTCCGTTCCGAGCCCTTCGAGAGACAGCTCGCCCTTGCCACACTCGGGGCAACGACTGGGCAGGGGTGACGAGAAATCGCAGTAATGACACCGCAGGCGCCCGCCGGCACGACGGTGGTAGGTCAGGGCGACTGAGCACAGCTTGCAGCTCATGACCACGCCGCAAGCTTCGCAGACCACCGCCGGCGAAAAACCCCGGCGGTTCAGGAAAATGATGGTCTGCTCCCCGGCCGCGAGAGCCTGGTCGATGGCCCGATGGAGGGGCAGGGACACCAGTCGATCGCCACTCGGGCCAGCACCAATGCGCTTCAGATCGACAATTTCGACGGCTGGCAGGGTCGCCTGAGTGGCCCGCTCGGGCAGCTCCATTTGGATCAGCTTGCCCCGACGCACCAGGGCCATCGCCTCGGCTGACGGTGTGGCCGATCCAACAATCGCGACGGCCTTGGCGCGATGGGCCCGGAGTAGCGCCATGTCCCGGGCATGGTAGCGAACGCCCTCCTCTTGCTTGAACGAGCTGTCGTGCTCCTCGTCCACGACGACCAGGCCAAGGTCCTGAACCGGAGCGAATAGCGCCGACCGGGCGCCGATGGCCACCTTGAGCTCTCCGGCGCGGAGCTGGGTCCACATTCGGTGGCGATCACCCTCGGCCAAGGCGCTGTGAAGCACCGCCACGGCGTTGCCAAATCGCGCTCGAAAACGAGCCACGAGCTGAGGAGTCAAAGCGATCTCGGGCACCAACACCAGCGCCCCGCGGCTCTGGGCGAGGCAACGGGCGATGGCGTGCATGTAGACCTCGGTCTTGCCCGAACCGGTAATCCCGAACAGCAGAAACGCGCCTGATCCTACTGGAATGTCATCCCGGCCCGTCGAGCCGTCCCCCCGAACCACCAGAGCTGTGTCGATTTGGGCTACCGCAGACTGTTGGGCATCGTTCAACGTCGGCGGCTCGTCACGTTCCGGCTGGTCGGCGAACATCGGCGCCCGCTCAGCGGTGCGTTTGGTGAGCTCGACCAGACCCAACCCTGCCAACTTTCTCAGGGCAGCGCGGGCGTTGCCATAGCGCTTCTCGAGCTGAACCACCGGCTGCTCTCCCGTCGCCCTGAGCAAGCCCATAATGGCGGCGGCCTGACCGCGCAGCGAGCCGGGCGCCTCAATGCCATCGGTAGGCGCGGCGTAAGTGACCTGCCGGCCTCCCACTTGCTTGGTGCGGCCTGGCGCCTCTCCCAGCAGCAGCTTGCCCTGCATCTCGAGGTCCCGGACCCGCTCCCGTTCCAGCGCCGGCAGCGCTAGCCTGAGGACCTCTCCAATCGGTGCGAAATAGTAGCTCGCGAGCTGTTGTAGGAAGGTGAGCAATTCGGCGGGAAGCGCCGGCTCGGCATCGATTAGCGCAACGATGGCCTTGACCTTGGCGGCATCGATCGGCGGCGGCTCTTCGGAGATGGACAGCACGATGCCGAGCACCTTGCGCCGCCCGAACTCGCACAACACCCGGGCCCCAGCGGCCAGCGGCCCGTCGAGGGCAGGCGGCACTCGATAGGTGAAGCTCCGGCCGAGCGGAACAGGAATGGCAATGTCCGCGTAACGCTCAGCCGCCATCTTGGTCCAGGCTCCGCCGTCTAGCGCAGCACCGCCGACCTAACCATCGCGATAGCGCCAACCTACCCATCGCGATAGCGCCAAATTATGGAGTGTAGACTGCGCCAGTACCCAAAGCGGTACTGGCCCCGTTGAGCCCACCCCAGACGATCATCGACGGTCCCGTCGACACAGCGGTCATGTCGACCCGCGCCTCGATCACGTTGGGCGTAGCCTTGTCCCACGAGTTGTTGGCTGGGTCGTAGACCGCACCGGTGTGCAGCAGCCCCACATCGTCCCGCCCGCCCCAAATGACCATGCGGGCTGCATCGGCGAGGTAGACGGCGGCGTGCTCACGGCGAGCCGAGGGGCCGTCACCATTGAACGCCGCCCAGGTGTTGCCTTCGAGCTTGAAACCATTGCCTAGGTAATTGGTGGCGTTCCAGCCGCCAAAGACCAGCATGCGGGAGCCATCCCAAACGGCGGAATGAAGGCCACGTGCCGACGGTTCGCCGACCTGGCTGAGCACGTCCCAGGGGTTCCCGCCCCCAGCAGGATCATAGGAGCGACCGCCAGGGATCCCGTCGCCGGGCAGATAGATGTTGGTGGCCGTCGTGCCGTCCCCGTAGCCTCCATAGAGGAGCATCTCGGAGCCATCCCAAACCGCCGTGTGATACTGGCGAGGCGCCGACGTCCCGCTCATGGCCTCGGTCGCCGTCCAGCTGTCACCGCTCGGATCGTAGCGACCACCGGTGTTGAGCTGGTTGGTGTCGTCCGCACCACCCCAGACGATCATCAGGCTGCCCGTCCACACCGCGGTGTGGTGGACCCGCGGAGCAGGCGCGCTGGTCGAGGACATGGTCAACCAGGTGTTCGTCACC
>JAUVCD010000223.1 GCA_030590865.1 Myxococcales bacterium
TGATGGCGGTGTTGGTCATCGCCACCATCGCGGTCATGGCCCGCGTGGTCGGCAAGAGCCCGCCGGTGCAAACCATGCGGGCTCTTCGACGGGCCACCACCCGCACCATCGGGGATGGGACCGAGGGGGCACGGGTCAAGATCTGCGGCAAGGTTGTGGCGCTCGGCCGGAGCATCGAAGCGCCGCTGACTGGAGAGCAGGTGTCAGCCTATGCGGTGCGGGTGAATGCCGTCACGGGGACGGACCAATCACGCCGGCGCAGGCAGATCTTCAAGGAGTTTGCGGAAGAGGATTTCGAGGTGATTGACGGCAGCGGAAGCGCGCGAGTGGTGGTCAAAGGTGCGACCTTCGCTTTCAACGTCACCCACCAGTTCGGCCACGGCACCATGGAAGGACTCGACGTGAACGAGCGGTTGCGGCCCTACCTGAAGAGCCACGGCCTGGGCGAACCCGACGAGTCGAGCTTCGAGCAAGGCGTGTTGCGTGACGACGACATGGTGGAGGTCTGCGGCGTGGCGACCTGGGAGCGAGTGCCCGGACGGGCGGGCGCTGACTATCGGTCCGAAGCACGGCGCCTGGTGCTTGCGGCCCAAGCTGGGCAGCCGCTCTACATCGCCCCGGCTAGCATTGACGAGTTGATGCTGCTGGACATCAACTGATCTCCCGCGCACTGCCCGACGCCACCGGACCGCTGAGCGGCTGGCTGCAAGCTTTACCTGCAAGCTTTCCCTCCCCGCGGCGCGGCCGGCGTGTTAGCGCTCCAGCGATGAGACGGGAAGCGATGGGGCATGACGATGAGGGGGCCAGGGGCTCCAGGGTGGCGCACTGGGTGCTCGTGGGCGCAATAGCCGGGCTGCTGTCGAGCGCGGTCGGCTGTGGCCTGTCTGAGCAGGAGTGCATGGCCCTTCGCAGCGAGGCCTTCGACGTCATCAACGAGTCGCACACGTGCAACGATGACACCGACTGCATCGCCAGTGAGTGGCCTGGCTGTGGCAAGCCGCTGAACATCAAGAACGAATCACGGGTCACGCCTATCAAAGGCAAGTTTGACGAGGGCAAGTGTGCTGAGCCAGCGTCCGAGTGCCGAGAGATTCCCGAAGTCTACTGTAAGCAAGGGCTCTGCGTGTTTCGCGAGACCGTGGGGGGCGCTAACCCCACCAAGAAGTAGGCAGCTCGCGGCTTGCGGATGTTGGTTCCCGGGGCGGACCGGTGTAGCCCTAGTCAATGAACTTCGATCCGTCCTCCCTGCTGAAGAACTTTGGGGCCGGCGAGCTTCGTGCGCTGGTCGAGACCATGGTGCTCGCTGCTGATGCCGATGGCGAGTTCACCGATGATGAGCGCCAGCAACTCGTGGCGAGCATTCAAGGGCTAGCCAAAGGGACTGAGCACGAGAGCGCTTTGTCGGGCGAGGCGCTGGCCAGACTGATGGGATCCATCGAGCAGAGGCTCGCCAGCGACGGGCGAGCGAAGCGGATCGCGGTAATCAAGGACCGACTGGTGGGCGAGGGGGCGCACCAAGCGGCTCTCGGTCTGGCCATCGTGGTCACTGCTGCCGACGGCATCGTGCGGACCAGCGAACGAGAGCTGCTCTTCGATCTCGCCGAGGCTTTCGAGATTGATCAGGACACGGCCGCTGACATGGTGCGCCAGATTACGCGCGGCTGAGACGTGTCGGCGGAGCCCCCGAACAGGGCGGGCCACTGGACCCTTGGCTTGTGGGCGCTTTCGGCACATGATCAAAAATTCCGGACCAACTGCTGACAGCCGTGGACGCGCAAACTCAGGTCATCCCGTTCCCGACCCCGGGGACGTCTTTGTCCTCGATGCGTGGGACCTATGTGGTCGGCAGCTTGATCGGCGATGGTCAGTACGGCTCGGTCTACGAGTGCGTCGGGCCCTTTGACCAGACCTATGCGCTGAAGATGTTCCGGCCTGCCAACCGTGACTACAACACGGTGAAACTGGAATGGTCGGTGGAGATGAAGCGGCTCGAGAGCTTCCGCCATCCGAACATCGTCTACATCCACGACGCCTTCGAGGTGAACCACCTCTTCTACATCGCCCTCGAGCGCTGCGATACGAGCTTGCGTCGCGTCATGGGTCAGCCGTTCCCCGACCCGCTCTTCTTCGAGTATGTGCGCCAGTTGCTCGTGGCCCTGTCCTACATCCACGACAATGGGCTGGTCCACGCCGATCTGCACGGTGGCAACGTGCTGATCTCCCAAGGCGCGTCACACCCGCTCGTGAAGATCACCGATTTTGGCGTGGCTCACCAGCTCGAAGGCCAGTACTGGTTTCGGCCGCAGGTTGCCAACCCCAAGATTCTCACTCCCGAGCTCATCACGGCGGGCTACACGACCCGCCAGAGCGACTTGTACCAGCTGGGGCTGCTCATGTTCCGCATGCACACCGGGCAATCCGCGATGCCCGAAGGGGTGGCCCAGCCCGACCTGCCACGGCTCATCGCCGAGGGCGTGCCGCGCCAGGCTGCCGAAGGGTTGGGGACGCCAGTGGGTAACGTCATCGCCAAGCTTCTGAGGCGGCGCGATGCCTATCGTTACCAGTCGGCCCGTGAAATTTGGGACGACCTGCGTCAGCTCAGCATTGCGGCGACGACCGGTAAGAGCCAGCCGCAGCGCTAGCCGGTTGTGCCCGAGGCCTCGCCGCTCCTTCGCCGGCCCGTGGCCCGGCAGACCGTGACGCTTCGCGGGTCACGGGCTACAAGCTGAGCTCATGAGCTCTGCAGTGGTGAGGGTCAGCCTGACGCCGGCGGTGTTTCATCTGCCCGAGCCGGTCAACGCCGTGTCGCGCAGCTATGGTCAGCAGCCCATCGTGCCCCGGGGGCCGCGGCTGAAACCGCTGATGGACGACCTGCGGGATGGCATCCGCCGGGCCTTGGGCGCAGAAGGGTACGAGCCGGTGCTGATGACCGGGTCCGGGTCGACGGCTGTCGCCGCTGTGCTGGGCTCTTGTCTGACGCCGACCGACCGCTTGCTCGTGGTGCGCAACGGGGCCTATGGGGATCGGATCGCCTCATTTGCGAAGCAGCTCGGCCAGCCGCTAGTGGATCTCGAGAGTCCCTACGGCGAGCGGCCCGATTTGGGTCGAATCGAGCAGTTGTGTAGCTCGGGACAAGTGGACGCCGTGGCGATGATTTACGGCTGTACCTCGTCCTGCAACCTCAACCCGATCGCCGAGGTCGCGGCGATCGCTCGGCGCTACCAGGTGAAGCTCTTGTTGGATGGGATCAGCGCCCTGTTCATCGAGCCCATGGACTTGGAGGGTCTCGGCGCCGCGGCGGTGATGGGGAGCTGTAACAAGGGCCTTCACAGTCATCCCAACCTGACCTTCGCGCTGGTGCGGCGAGATCTCATGGACCAGATGGAGCACATTGCGCCGCGGGTTCCGAGCCTCGAGCTGTACCAGACTTGGCTGAAGCAGAGCGGCGGTGGGCATCCCTACACCATCGACCCGATGAGCCTGTGCCAGGCCCGGGCGGCGCTTGGCTACCTCGAGGCCATCGGCGGAGTAGCGGCACGCCATCGCCTGTACCAACGGCGCTGTGAGCTATTGCGAGCCGGCTACGAGCGGCTGGGCCTGACCATCGCCCGCTGGGAAGGGATGCCCCTCCAATCCATCGGCACAGCGCTACATATTCCTGAGCGGACCAGCTACGACGAGCTGGCCGATCGGCTCGCCAGCGACCCCTTGGACGGCCACGTATTTGAGATCTACGCGGCCCAGGGCAAACTCTCTGGCAAGCTCTTCAGGGTATTCCACATGGGTGAATACCCCCTCGAAGCCTACGAGATCTTCCTGCGCGCCCTGGCCATGGCGCTGCCCTGAGCAGCCTGGGCTACTACTTCTTCGTGGCTTTGGCCGCCGCACTGCCCGCCGGCTTGGCCGCCGCACTGCCCGCCGGCTTGGCCGCACCCTCGGCGCTCGCACCGGGGGCCGCCTCGGCTCCGCTCTTGCCTTCGATCTCGAGCAACTCGATCTCGAAGACCAGTGCGGCGTTCGGTGGGATCTTGGGCGGGCTGCCCTTCTTGCCGTAGGCCAAATCGGCGGGGATGGTGAGCTTGCGCTTGCCACCGACCAACATGCCAGGGACCCCCTGGTCCCAACCCTTGATGACGCCACCCTCGCCGATGGTGAAAGGGAATGGGTCCTTTCCCACCGACGAGTCGAACTTGGCGTTAGTCTTCAGCAGACGCCCGGTGTAGTGGACTTTGACCTTGTCGCCCTTTTTGGCCTCAGGGCCGGTGCCCTTCTTCAGGTCCTCTTTTACGAGTTCCTTGGGGGCCGGATCCTCCTTGGCGGCTGTGGGCGCCTTGGGCGGGGCCGAGTCGGGCTCGGGGACCTTGTTCTCGCATCCAGTGGTGGCCAGCGTTCCAACGCAGAAGGCTGCGGTAATCCAACGTGCTCTCATTGTGGCAGAGATCTAGGCGGCACCGCCGGCGCGATCAAGTCCCAGTCGCCACCAAGCGCAACGGGTCATCCGTCGCCGCGGTGAGCGGCGGCCGGGGAGCAGCATGAGCGAGCGGCCACCACGTCGATCACGGATGACGTTGCGGCGGTTGCGGCCGCTGGTGGTCGGAGCTCTGGCCATCGCCGACCGACGGGCGAATGCCGTGGGACCGGTGCGCCTGAGCTGTGAGGCCGATACCTTGCGGCTCGAGTTGTTGCGGGTTGGCCGGTTTGCGGCGGGCTTTGCGCTGGTAGGGCTTGCCCAGGCGATCAGCTTTCGGGTGCCCTACACCGCCATTCGGGGCCTGGTTCGGGAGGGGCACACCCTCTACCTGGCGCTAGATCCGGTGGTGGCGGCGCCTTACAACCGCTTTGCCTTGGCGCGCTTCAGCCGGGATCCACACGAGGCGATGATGCGCGTGTTCCGGCTCCGCTCCGTCGCAGCCTTGTTGAGCGTGTTGCTGCCCTTGCCGCTGGCTGCGCTGGCGGCCTATGCCCTGCCGCAACAACTCGTGACCGGCACCCTCGGAATGGGGGCAGTGGCCCTGGTGGTGGCTTGGTTGAGCTGGCACGGCTTGCGCAGGCTCGTCGCTTGGCTCACCTGGGGAGGGCCCGACTCGGACCGGCTGCGCGTGGCCTTTGAGCACACCGTTGCCGCCCGGCTAGGCCTCGAACCTGCAGCAGAGCTCGCCGAGGAGCCAGCGGTGCTCCTGGCTCCCACGCCCATGGAGGCCCCTAGCGTACCGTTGCGGAGTGCGCTGGGCACCGCGCTCAGGCCAATTGCCTTTGGCCTGACTGGAGTGATGGCCGTGGCCGCTGCCGTCGGTGCCGTTCTGGTGGTGCAGCGCTACGGGGTGGCCGAGGTGGTGGTGCTTCCGGTGGACGAGGCCACCTCGGGCATGGAGGATCCCATTATCGGCCTCGGCAGTGCAGCGGTGGCCGTCGGCACTCCCGACCTGCCGAGCTGTAGCTGCCAGCGAGCCGACTCGTTGCTGTGGCGTCAAGGCATGCCCCAGCTCAGCATTCTGTTGTCCCGCGATCGAGGCGCGGTAGATGCACTTTGGGCGGAGCCTGGCCGGACTTACGTGGTGAGCTTCGACGACGATGGTGAGCCCCCCAAGGCCGCAGCAGGCGAGGCGACCGAGCGCGAGTCGCGACCGCTCCCGACAGGTCGGATCGAGCTGGACGTCGCGGTGGTCAACAACAGCACCGAGCCCCTGGACACCGTCGATCTGGTGGTGACCTTTGCCAAGCGCGATGACCGTGGCATCCGGCGCAACATCATCGAGCGAGGCCTGCATTGGCCCCGCGAGCTGGGGCCCGGCGAATCGGTGAAGTGGCGCGTCGAGGCGTCAGGCTGTGAGCTCAGGATCGACAGTCGTAACGATGCTCGGCTGGGACAAGGGGGACTTACGGTCGCACCAGGGGACGCGTTCCTCGCCTTGAGAGAGGCCCGACTCAGCGTCGTGCGGCTGCATGCCGCGATGATGCTCAGCTATTTGCGGGACGAGCGCGCCACCAGCTTTGCCAAGGCGCTCGGTTCGCTGGGCGAGCTGGAGGAGCTAGCGCGCACCGAGATTCTCGCCACTCAGGCCGCGCTGTTGTTCTGTGACCCTCAGGTGGGACCAGGGGCGGTGGTAGGTTGTTTACACAACGGGACGTCCCGGTTGCTGCGAGGCGTGACCCTCAGTGAGCTCGGAGCCAAGACGCCCCGCAGCTGGACGGTCCGCGATCTGTTCCGGCCAGGTCACGGGCTGCAGGTGACCCTTCCCATCGACGGCGACCCGCCTTCAGGTTTCCGAGTGGATCCGCTCGAAACGCCCTGAGGGGGCGGTCAGGTGGGCCATCCATGACGGCGCACATGTCGGTCAAAGTAGGGAATGGTACGTATCATCGGTTGCGCAATGGTCGGTCAGTCTTTATAAGAATAGGCGCTTGTTTACCCTAGCCGGGAGTACGTCGTGGCTCGACCTTCGCCACTTTTTGCCGCTGCAACCGTATCATTCTGTGCCCTCGCCGTGCTGGCGAGCGGTTGCGCCGATACTGATGAGCTCGACGATCCGGCCTCCTTGGGTCAGCTCGATCAGGAGATCATCAACGGCATTGTCGACACGACCCACCACGCTGTAGTTGCGGTGTTTGGCGGCACTTCAGCCTGTACCGGAACGATCATCCACAAGTCTGGCAACATCGGTCACGTGATCACTGCTGCTCACTGCGGCGTGCCCCAGCAGGTGGTCCAGGGCAACGACTACAACGATCCAGCCTACGTCTACCCGGTGCTCGACTATCAAATGCACCCTGGCTACACGAGCGCACCGGTCAACGACTTCATGGTGGTGCGCATCGGCAGCGTTGGACAGGCCACGCCGGTCATTCCGGCGATGACGCCCGCTCAAGACAACTTGGGGCCCGGCACTCAGATTCGGCATGTCGGCTACGGCAAGTCTGGTCCTTCACCAGGGACCGAGAACACTATTCGCCGCTACTACGACGGTCAGATCGCGAGCACCCAGCCGTTGACCTTCAACTACAACCAGCCCAACGGCGGCCCTTGTTCGGGCGACAGTGGTGGTCCCCAGCTCACCCTGGGGACCGAGCGGGTTGCGGGGGTGACCTCCACAGGCGACCAGAACTGCAACATCATGGGCACTAGTGGCCGGATTTCGGCGGTCTACGACACGTTCATCATGGCCTACATCAACGGGACGCCGATTCAGCCGCAGACCTGTGACCAGTGCCAGCAAGTGGCTCTCAATGGGCAAGGCGCCTGCGTTGGAGCGCTGGAGGCTTGCACCAACCATTCGGTGTGCAACGCCCTGATGGACTGCATCAACGCCTGCACGACCAGCACCTGCGTGCAGAACTGCGCCAACCAGCACTCCAGTGGGATCACCCTGTACAACGCTATTGCTGGCTGTATCTGCGACACCGGCTGCGTGACCGAATGTGTCGATGAGCCGATCTGCCAGAGCAGCTCGAGCAGCTCAACGAGCACCAGCTCGAGCAGCACCAGCACGTCCGGTACTGGCGGCGCCGCCACTGGCGGTGGCGAGCCCATCGGCGGGGCAGGCGGTGCGGGAACGACCTCGAGCGGCGATCCGGCGGGCAATAGCTGGCTGGCCGGTGATACGGAGGACCAGAAGTACCACGGCACGATCGTGCAGTCGTCCTGCGCGACCACCACACCAGGGCGGAGGACGGCACCCTTGGTGTGGCTGGTGGCCCTTGGTTTGGCCGTCGCAGTGGGCGCGCGATCGAGGCGGAGTCGGTAGGGCGCCGACCCGTCGGGGGGGCTGAGGGCAGGGGTCAGGAGATGCCCCAGAGCAGGCGCCACTACAGGGGCTTGGCCCGGCGAGCGGTCGGGGTGTATTCGGTGCCATAGTAGAGCTACGCATGGCAATCGCGATGGTCCGGTGGCACCGAAAGTGGCGGGCTCGACCATGGGGGTCGGTCCGCTGGGCAGTCCTTGCTGTCGCTCTGGTGGCCGCTTCGGTGCCGCCAGGATGCAGCCCCGCATCGGTGCCCTCGTGGTCGTCCCCCGCAGCAGGTGACGAGAAGGGCGGCGAAACCTGTCCGGCGACCAAGGATGCTCCCGACCCTCTGCCAGGCGTGCGAGCTGAGCACCGTAGCGTCGCGTATTGGATCGAACGGACCTCGAAAGCAGATGCCGTGGTGCTCTCAGCAGCGGAGATTGCCCGTCACAATGCCGCCTTCGCCGCCGTCGCTGCCGCCCAACCAGACCGTGAGCCGCTGACCCACGCCGATCTCTTGACCAGACCCGCGCCGGGGCGTTTTCTCGCCGAGCTCGGCGAGCGTCTCGGATACATGGCGGAGCGTATCCGAGACGGTCGCTACCTCGACGCGGCCGGCCACCGGCTCAGTGCCGAGCTGATGGAGCCTTTCGCTGTGCCGGGTCAGCTGCCGCCGATGGTCGGTGAGCTGAGGGTGGCGGTGGCGCCCATTGCGCTTCGCTGCGGTCCTCGTGCAGCGGGACTGTTCAAGGGACCTGCGGTCGACCCTCGTTTCGACCGCAACAGCTGCAGCACGATTCGTCCCCAAGAGCCGCTGGAGATATTGGCTCGCTGGGCTGGCGGCATGACCTTGGTCCGCACTCGCTACACCTTTGGGTGGATTGGATCGGCGGCACCGCTATCGCCGCCCGTGCCGGCAGACCAGGCCGCTGCTTTTGCCAACGGACCCAGGTTACGGGCCGTGGCGAGGTTGACGCTTCGTGGCCAGGGCGGCCGCAGCCTCACGGTGGCCGACAAGACACTACTGACCGCCGGGCCAGAGCGACGGGCGCTGTTCGCAACTGTCGCAGGCTTCGACACCAGCCAGCCCTTGAGCAGCGCTGAGGCGTTCTCGACCGTTCGTCCACTGACCCGGAGCGCGATGCTCGAGGAAGCCTTCAGCTACCTCGGCACTCCCTATGGTTGGGGCGGCCACCAGGGGGGGCGGGACTGCTCTCGCTTCTTGATGGATGTCTTCTGGGCCTTTGGGCTGCATCTGCCTCGTCACAGCGGCGTGCAGGCCAAGGCGGGCTCCTTCGTCATCGACATCGCCAAGCTGACCGGTGACCCGCAACGGTTGGCGCTGATCGATGAGGCAGCCGGGCAGGGGGTGGTGTTGCTCCATTTCCCTGGGCACATCATGCTCTACCTGGGCCGGAACGCAGCGGGCGTGCCCATGGCCATTCACGCCTTCGCCGAATACCTGGAGCGCTGCGATAACGCCGGCGACCAGGACGGTGGCCCGGGGGAGACGCTCTTGTCCGTCGATCGGGTGCAGGTCAGCGATCTCACCCTCGGTGGGGGGACGTCGCGACGCTCGTTTCTCGAGCGGATCACCCACATCACGGTGATGGGCCGCAGGCCAAGCCAGGCCTTGCTCGGTGTGGCTGAACGAAGACCGCCGGCTCCGCTGGGCGCGCCTGCCGGCGACTGCCGCGACTCGGAGCAGGTGGCGATGCTGCTGTCGCCGCGCCGTCCCCATCCCGGGCAAATGCTGCGGGTCGTGGTGACGGCCAGCGTGGATCTCGGCTCGGTGGGGATCACCCTGACCGGCCCGGAGGGGCAGACCGTCCGACCGCCGCTGCGACGGGTGGGCGGTCCTCCCTTTGGCTACCTCGCCGAGCTTGCCTCACCGCGCCCCGGTCAATGGACCGCGCGGCTAGGGGACGGCAATCGTATCAAGGCCTGCGAGCAGGTCACGGTGCGCAACGCTGGTGCCCAGCGCCAGGCTGCTGGAGGCCACGTCTGGGTCCCACGGGCCCGCTGGACCGAGGGCACCGAGAACCTCTATGCGACCTGGGTCGAGCAGCTCTTCGACTACCCGCTGGACGATCGAACTTGGCCGGACTTGCAGACGCTGTTGGGCCACCAGGCCAACAACGTCCTGTACAATCACCTGGGCCAAGACGAGGACGCAGCGCTTGCCCTCGGACCAGATTGCGCGGACCTGCCCTATTTCTTGCGAGCCTATTTCGCCTGGAAGCTGCGTTTGCCCTTCGCCTACCGGCTGTGCAATCGCGGCCGCAAAGGCAAGGTCCCTTACTGTGATGCGGATCTGCATGACCATCTGGTCGAGCCGGCGGGAGCGACCGAGGTGGCAGCCTTTGCCCACTTTGCGCGGCGCAACATCGCCGATGGCGTTCACTCCGGTAGCGGACGGACGGCACCGGAGGCTGAGGACACGGATTACTACCCCGTCCCGCTGACCCGAGAGGCCATCAAGCCCGGGGTCACTTTTGCCGACCCCTATGGCCACCTGTTCGTGGTTGCCGATTGGATCCCCCAGAGCCTCGATGGCTACGGCGTGCTGGTGGGTGCCGATGCCCAACCAGACGGCACCATTGGTCGCCGTCGTTTCTGGCGCGGTTCATTCTTGTTCACCCCTGACACCAGTGAAGTGGGCGCCGGATTCAAAGCCTTCCGTCCGCTGCGCTATCGCGGTGGTCGGATCCGTCCGGTGACCAACGCCGCCATTGCCTCACTGCCCGGGATGACTCCCCACAGCCTGCAGCAGTACCAGGGGACCACCGATGATTTCTATGACCAGATGGAGGCGCTCATCAACCCCCGTCCGCTCGACTCACGGCAGCAGCTCGACGTGCTCATCGAGGCCTTCTACGAGCAGGTTAAGCGTCGGGTGATCAGCGTGCAGAACAGCGAAGACTACCAGGCTGAGCACCGCAAGATGATCGCCATGCCCCGGGGGCACGCCATCTTCGAAACCACCGGTCCTTGGGAAGACTACTCGACGCCGTCGCGGGACATGCGCCTGTTGATCGCCCTGGACACGGTGCTGGGTTTTTCGGCCACGGTGAAGCGCCGCCCGGAGCGTTTCGGTTTGTCGGCAGGCGCTGGGTTGGCTGGGGTGATCACGGCACTGGAGGGGCATCTCGACAGGGCGCTGACTGAGCGGCGCTTCCGCTACCGGCGCTCGGACGGGAGCGCTCAGGAGCTGTCGGCCAAAGACGTGGCTGCCCGGTCGAGGGACTTCGAGATGGCCTACAACCCCAATGACTGCGTCGAGGTTCGCTGGGCTGCTCCAGAGGGCTCAGACGAGCGGGCGACCTGCCGAAAGCGGGCGCCAGGTCCCCAGCAACGACGGATGTCAGACTACCGGAAGTGGTTTGCGGAGCGTCGGCGCCCCGCCCGGTGACCGACGTCAGTCGGTGGGGCGCTATGGGGTGGCCGTTACGTTCTCTGGCGGGATGGGCGTCTCGCGGCTCTGGCAGACCGCGGGACGCTTCCTCATCCGCTCTGCGCGTCCCTTCACGAGCCCGCTGGTGGTCCGGGATCGATCTCGATTCTCGATGAACTCGATTCTCGTTTCCGCGACCCCTTCCGCCACGCGCTCGCCCCCCCCCGAACGCCCCCGCTTCCCTTTCGCTCCCGAGCCTGAAGCTCGTGACTCGATCACGATGGGCTCGATTCTCGTTTCACTCGAATCTCGGGGCAGCGCAGCTCGATGCTCGATCTCGCTGTTCGGTGCTCGACGGTCGGTTCTCGTTTCACTCGAATCTCGGGACAGCGCAGGTCGTGCTCGCTGTAGCTTCGGGGCCTCCAACGGTCGCCGGGTTTGCTGCGAGGGCGACGTGCCTGGGAGCGAGGTCGCCTTCTCGCAAACCCAGCGACCGTTGGAGGCCAGATGAAGCACGCATTCGATTACGAACGGCTCGATTGTTACCGGCTTGCCGTCTCGGTGAACCGGTGGTTTGCCCGCGCGGGGTTTCCCCGCGGGCGGTCGCACTTGCGTGACCAGGGGTTGCGGGCGTCTGACTCGGTGGTCTGCAACATCGCCGAGGAGTGCTCCAAGAAGGGAACCGTTGGGGGGAAGAACCAGCTGTTGATAGCGCTCGGCTCCGCCGGCGAATGCTGTGCAGTCCTCGACTGTGTCTCGCTCTCCGGCAGCCTCGAGCAACAAGACAAGCTCCGGCGCATCGGCGCCATGCTCTTCAAAATGAGCTACTGAGCGGGCCGCCAGCCGGCAGCGTAGTCACCGGCGGCTCAGGGCCGGTGCTGGTTGAGCACCTGAGCCCAACTAGACGGTCCACCATCCCGGTACATACAAGTGGCGGCCGCCACCTCGCCGCCATGGCGGCCGCCACCCTCGCCGCGTTCAACAGCTCGCGTTCGGCATGTTTCGTCGAAGACGCCTCCTGCCGCAGCGACGGCGCCGGTCTGCCACGTTTCGTCGAGCGCGAGCTGAGCCGCTTCCTCGAGTGCGGGGTCTTGGCCAATGGGTTTGCGCGAGTCCGCTGTGGCGACTGCCGCTTCGAACGCCTCGTTCCCTTTTCGTGCAAAGGACGAGGCTTCTGCCCGACGTGCGGTGGCCGGCGCATGGTCGAGCGCGCTGCTCACCTCGTCGACGAGGTGCTCCCCGTCGTACCCGTCCGCCAGTGGGTACTGAGCTTGCCTCATCAGCTCCGCTACCTTGTGGCCTGGAACCACGGGCTGTGTCGCGCTGTGCTAGCGGTCTACGTCCGCGCCCTGCTCGGCTTTCAGCGTCGCCGTGCCAAACGCGCAGGGATTGCCGATGGCCGCAGCGGTGCCGCCACCGTCATCCAACGCTTCGGCAGCGGCCTCCGTCTCAACGTTCACTTCCACACCAAAGTGATCGACGGCGTCTTCTACCGGGGGCCATCGGGCGAGCTCGCGTTTTTTTGCTGCCGCCTCCTACCGAGCAGGAGGTGGCCCGGCTACTTGCCACGATCTACAAGCGCACCCTCCGGCTGCTCCGCCGTCGTGGTTTGTGCCCCGACACCTCGGGACACTCGAGCACCGACCCGATCGGGGATGGCGAGCCTGCTCTTGCCGGGCTGCTCCAGCCTCGGTCTTCAATCTCCGCTCCACGGGGCCCCGTGCCGGCTCGCCCGTTCTGCGAGTCGGCCGCGACCCGAACGCTCCTTGGGTGACCTCGCGCGCCGAGCTCCAGGCCCATCTCGACGGCTTCGACCTCCATGCCGGCGTGGCCATACCGGCAGAAGATCGCGATGGTCTGCAGCGAGTCTGCCGCTATCTATTACGCCCCGCCATCGCCCAGGAGCGCCTCACC
>JAUVCD010000670.1 GCA_030590865.1 Myxococcales bacterium
CGATGGCATCGGTGGGACAGGTCGTGACGCAGGCCGTGCAGTCATCACAATTCCCGGCGCCGTGGTCGACCACGTAGTTCGAGTGAATGCTGGAGGTGAAGCCCAGTCGCTTGTACGCGAGGATGGCCTCGCAGCAACACCCGCAACAGTTGCAAATCCAGCTGACGCTCCGCTGGGTGTTGTCACCGATCTGCACGAGCCCGCGCTTGATGCACCGCTCGATGATGGCCTCGGCTTCAGCCACACGGATCTCCCTCGCGACCTTGTGGCGAATGAGGCTCTCGGCGGTGTTGTTGAGCGTTAAACAAACGTCGAGCGGTGCTTTGCAGCCCTTGCCGACGTGCCCCATCTTGTGGCGGCAATAACAGACGCCAACCGAGATAGCGCTGGCGGTGCGCACCACTTGGGACGCCCGCTCGTAGTTGAGCACGAGGTGCGCATCATTGGCCGGAATGCCTCGCTCTTGCACGAACACCCGGTCGATGGGCACCTGCAGCCCGAAGATCTGCTGGACGAAAGCGTCCTCGCAGTTGATGTACTGGTAGAAGAGCTCGGCCAGCACCTCCTTGTCGAAGCGGCCATCGAGCCGCATGAGCGAGAACTCGAAGAAGCCGGCCATCGTGGGGGCGAGGACGTAGGCCTGGTGGTCGCCTCGGATGAAGTCGAGCAGAATCCCCTTGTCCGCCAGCTCATCGAGGGAGGCCTTCGCCTCGTCCACTTGGGTGCCCCAGCGCTGGGCCGCATCCCGCGCCGTGAAGAAGCGGAACGGGAGCTGTGCAACTCGCCCGGCCTCCTCTTCCGTGAAGAGAACCTCCAACAGCCGGTAAAGCGTGCTCGACTCAGGCGCGCCTTGCGCGTGGGCGTCGAGACGCAGCTGCAGGTTGCGGTAGCTCTTGGCCGTCTGATGGCCCATGGGCTCACTCTAGTCTCCCAGGGGCCGCACAACCACGGCACCTTGCCCGTGCTGAAGCTCGCCCCGGTTCCGCACGACCCGCTGTGAGGTCACTGCATCACCCGCCGAAACGCCGCGTCAGTATCGAACCACTGGTTCTTCGCAAAGCCGAAATCCATGGGCCGCTGCTGGCTGCGAACCGATCGCAGCTGGGTATCGTTGTAGGCCAAGACTCGCGACTTGACGGTCCTGAGAGCCCCCACCTTCTCGTCCCCCTCCGGTAGACGCTCATAGTCTTCAATCACGCCAAGCAGGGAGCGGGTGGAGCCGATCAGCCGAGACACCTCGCGCAGAAAACGCTCTGGAATGGCGCGATAGTGGTGCTTGAGGCGAGTCAGCTCCAACACCGATTCATAGGACAGATCGACAAGCTCGCGACGAGACAACCACTGGGTGCTGTAATTGGCCCGCTCGACCCAATTCAGTGTGCAGAGCGCCTGGCGGTGCTCCTCCAGACTGTGGTGGTGAATCCTGAACCCCCATGGGTCTGGCTCTTCGAACAGCTCACTGCCTGGATCCAAGAAGGGCAGCATTGGGCATAGGTAGGGATAGACGCGCTTGCCGCGATACTTCTCCAGCAGGTGCCCACAATAGTCGACCGTTCCGGCGACGCTCCCAGCGTCCTGGCCGGGCAACCCAATCATGAAATAGATCTCGAACCCATAGACGTCATCCAACAGGTCGTCGATCCAGGCCTCCATTTCAGCCAACGAGTACTTCCCTCGCCCGCCGCTGCGTGCGACCTCCAAGTCGTGCGAATCTGGGGACAGCTCCATGATGGCCCGCACGTCCTTCGCCATCCGCCTGGCCTGAGCCGTCGGCGGTAAGCGATGCAGACTGTAATGTACCGATCCGATGTGCGGGTGGCGGAACACCTCTGCCGCCACGCCGAACAACCGGCGGTGCTCGTGCCAGAAGTCGATCATGGTCACCGTGTGGGGTCCTGAGGCGGACGCCACCACGCTCTCGAGCTCCGCTCGCAGCGAGGCGGGCGTTCGTTGGGCCAGACCGGTGTCGATCCCCAGGACCTGCTGCGCGAATCGTCGGCCGCCGCCGCAGAACCGGCAATCGTACTCACAACCGGCCTGGGGAATCGTCAGACTATGGCGGGTCGGGCGCTCACCCTTGCCCGCGAACACGGCGGACCAATCGACCGCCGCCGAGTAAGTCGGCGGCCGGTGGGACAGGGCGTTCACCACCACCTCCCCAGACCGCCGCCAGGTGAGGTTGGGCACCTGGACCAGCTGGTGAGGATCGCGCTTGGCTGCAATCAGCGCCTCGATGGGTTGCAGCGTATCGAAGCCTCTGACGACGTAGTCGACTTGAGGGTAGCTCAGCAGCTCCTCATGAAAATAGGTCGCCGAGAGCCCCCCCACCATCACCTCAGCATCAGGGTGATAGCCCTTATACAGCTCAGCTAGTGCCAGCGCGCCGTGACAGTGCGCCATCCAGTGCAGGTCGACACCGAACAGAGGCGCCCGCAGGCGCTCGAAGAAGGCGCCGACATCAAAGTCGTCATCCCGCAACATCTGAGAGGCCACGTTGAACAGCTCGACCTGCAGGCCGCAGCGTTGCAGGTGCTGCTTGATCGCCAGCAGGCCGACGGGCGGCATCTCGAAGATCGGGCTGACGTGCACGCTGTCCGAATTGCCCAAATAGGGAAAGGTCACATCGTCTCGACCCCGAAAGTCGTAGACACTGGGCGCGTGGACGAGGATGACGTCGAGATCCATGAGGCACCTCGGCTCCTACCCTGAATCGCCTTTCGCGCAAACGGCGAGCGACATACAAGCCTGAGCATGGTCAGCCCCAAGCTCGCGCGCTACGAGCGCATCAGACAGCAGCTTGCCGAGCTGATCGAACAGGTCCCCGATCCGACGGCCCGGCGGGCCACACTGGTCGCCTTGATCCACCACAAGCTGAGCGGCCTGTCTTGGACCGGCTGCTACCTGCTCCGTGGCGGCCAATTGGTCGTCGACGTCTATCAGGGACCGCTGGCCTGTCTGGTGCTGGCCGACCACCAGGGCGTGTGTTGGGCTGCCATCGATCGCCGTCAAGCCGTCGTGGTACCCGACGTTAACGCCTTCGAGGGACACATCCCTTGCGACAGCCGCACGCTCTCGGAGATCGTCGTGCCCCTCTTCGGCTCAGACGGCACCGTGGTCGGCGTGCTGGATCTGGACTCTCACCGCCCCGCACATTTCGACGACGAAGACCGCCGAGGGCTCGAGTCGCTCGTCGCCCTGCTCCTGGCCTGACAGGCGCGGCTGCGCTCCCGCAACGCCATGGGCACCAGGGCCGCGGCGGACAGCAGCGCCAGTCCGATGAAGATGTAGAATAGGACACTCCAGCCCCAAGTCTGACGCACGCCGACGGTCACTACAGCTTGCAGCATGGCGCCGATGGATCCCACGCCGTTGATGATGCCCGCTGCCGAAGCTGCTGACGCCCCGCCGCCCACATCTTGAGCCGCCGCACCAGAGATCAAGGCGTCCGGACCGAACAGCAGAAACCCCACCAGCGCCATCGACAGCGCATTGGCGACGATGCCCGTCTCGCCGACCAGCCGGTACAGACCTAGCGCCCCAGCCAGCGCCACCAGCATGGGCACCAGCAAGCGCGCCCGTGCGCCAGCAAACTGCTTGTCAGAAAGCCACCCCACACCGATAGCCCCGATGATGCCGCCGGCCTCGAAGGCGGTGGACAAGTAGCCGGCGGTGCCTTCGTCATAGCCAATCTTCGTCAAGTAGTACGGCAGCCAGAACAGCAAGCTGTAGCGGATCAGCTTGAGCCCGAAATAGGCCAGGCCGAGGGACCACACGACGGGCTCGCGGATCATGGCGGCGAAGCCTACCCGCTGCGGCTCGTGCTGGCCGGGCGTCGGATCACCAGGGGGTTCTGGCTCAGCAACGCTGGCGTCGTCTTGCCCTGCGACCGGCCTTCCTTGCCTAGCGCTGGCGTCGCCATCCGGCTGCAGGTCGACCGCTGCTAGCCCCTTGTCCTGCGGTCTCTCCACCAGAAACAGCAGGATGATCATGCCCACCCCAGCCACCCAACACCCAGGAACTCGAAACGCCCAGCGCCACCCGATGGTCACCAGGAGGGCGGTAGCCAGCGCCGTCGCCGCAATGCCGCCGACCTGGTAGCAGGTGCACCAAAGGCCCATCACCTTGCCCCGCGACGAGGCCTGGAACCAAGGCGTCATCGCCTTGACGTTGTTGGGCCAACCGGTCGACTGGAACAGACCGTTGATCCCCGCCAGGACCAGAAACATCACCGTAGTGGACGCGAAACCCATGGCCAGCGAGACGGCGGCCGAGGCGAGCATGCCGATACCGATCATGCGCCGCGCACCGACCCGATCGCCCAGCGCACCGTTGACGAACTGACCCACCGCATAGAGACCCAGATAGGCCGTGTCGATGGCACCGAGCGCCACTTCAGAGATCCCCAGATCGCTCTGTAGGCGGCTCTTGACGACGCTGAATGGCTTGCGGGTCAGGTAGTAGGACGCGTAGCTGACCCAGGTCAGAATCGCGACGCGCCATTGGAGGGCACGGAGCTTCGGCCGGCGGCTGGCCGTCGATTTGGCGGGCACGGTCATTCGGCCTCGGCGGGCATCGCGGTGCACCTCGCCGCAAGCTATAGCGCGCCACCAACCTGATTGTTAGGCGCCTGACCATGGGCGAAGCCCCGCAGGACTCAGCCAAGCGGGTGAGTCGTCGGCAGGTCGCCGGCCCCACAGGCCTCGCTGCCCTGAGCGCTCGCCCCATGAGACCGAGAGTCTCTGCGTGGAGCAGGGGAACAGGGCCATGACAGACCGCTAAGATGCTATGACCCCATCGTGAGGACCCTTGCCGATAGGGTGGCCCAGAAGGGGCCGCTGCGGGTGCGTGACGCCATCGGCTGGGTCTTGCGGGTGGCAAAGACCCTCGAGCAAGTGCACGACCAGAAGCGGGTCCACGGACGCATCAGCCCAGCAGCGATCCAGGTGGCCAGCGCGGCGTGTGACAGCGCGGGAGCGATCGTCCATACCCGGGATCTAGACGCCCTTCCTGTGTACCATTCTCTGGCGAGAGCAAAAACGGGCGCACCCTCGTCCTACGTCGACGTCTGGGCGTTGAGCGTCACCCTATCCGTCTTGCTCACCGGCTAGCCGCC
>JAUVCD010000011.1 GCA_030590865.1 Myxococcales bacterium
GCAGAGCAAGGGCAGCGTCGCGCCCGTCCCAGCCGACGCGGACGTCATCGGTGAGCGGGTGTTGGCTGGATTGCTCGCACGGCCCGTACTCGATGGTGAAGCGACCGACGCTGCGGTGGAGCTTGACCACGAAGCTCAGCGCTCCCAACCCGCGGTAGAGAATCACTCTGGCCTTCCGGCCAGCCACGGTACCGTCCACCTGGATCCGTTCGGGGTGCTGCTGCACGGTTCCGGCAAGTGCGTCGGCCATCAACTCCACGCAGTGAGCTTCCTGCTCGTCCGGAGCCAACTCCCTCACAGAACGGTAGTTGTCAGGACCGGACCCGGCAGGCGCGCCGATCACTTTGGGATTCGGGCTTCGGCTCTGCTCGAGCCCTGGGTCATTCAGCTCCGGCAGCTCCTTGGCGGCTCTCCGCCGGAGGAGGCGTGGCTTGTAATGAAACTGGTAGACAATGACGCCGACGAGCGTGAAGAGCACAACGAGCAGTAGCAGGATCACCAGAGCGAATTCGCCCGGCACACTCATCTAGGCAGACCCCAGGGCAGCGCCTGACAACTCGCTCAACCGTTCGGAGAGTCGCCGCATGCCGACAGCCGTGATCACCCAAGTCACCGTGAGAATCGCACCGCCCATGATAGCCGGGGTGAGCGATTCGCCGATGCCAATCATGATCACCTTGGCGAAGTCGGAACTGTCGGCGAACTTGGGATTCTGGGGCACGTGAACCATCACGGTGGCCAGGTTCGAGGACACCGCGGTCAGCACCGAGAACAAACTCGCTGCCGTGAAGGCTCGAATGAGGGCCATCCGCCGCTCGTCAGGCTTGCGGGCGAACAAGATCGCCGTCGCCAGAGTGATAGCCCCTACCACCACGACCACTGCCATTCCAACACCACCGGCTCGCAGGAACTCGATCATCGTCAGACCTCCTTGTCTTTGGTTGTCGTTTGGAGCAAGGACGAGCCGCCTCGTCGTCACCCTATGAAGTCCAACGAACGACGGAGCTGAGCGTGACCGACATTTTGAAAATACTGCTGTCAGCCGCGGTGAGACGATGCCTTTGTCGTCCTCGTGACCGGACAGCGGGCTCAGATTGCGCGGTTGAAGGCAGGCGATGCCGCCGCCTTCGACGCCGTCTACGAGCGCTATCGCCCGCGGCTGTTCAGCTTTCTGGCGCGGCTGAGCGGAGAGCGAGCCCTGGCTGAGGACCTGGTCCAGGAGAGCTTCATGAAGCTGGCGCGCCATGCGCCGCGGCTAGCTGACACGACCCGGATCGGCGCCTGGCTGTTCACCGTGGCCCGCAATCTGTTCATCAGCCACAAGCGCTGGGCCTTGCTCGACATCGCGCGGGTTAGCGAGCTGCGGCTCTGGACCCAGCTGGCTGAGCCTCAGGCAACGCCATTGGCGGTCGCCACAGCAAGCGAGACGGAGCAGCTGATCGAACGCGCGATTGCGTCTCTTCCACTGGCCTATCGAGAAGTGCTGCTGCTGGTCGCGGTGGATGGCATGACGCCGAGTGAAGCGGCGACCGTCATCGGCTTGAAGCCGGCGGCGGTGCGCCAACGACTGGCCCGGGCCCGTGTTATGATTCGAGCCTACCTCGACCGGGCCGAGGCGCCGGCTCCGTGCCCAGCGTCCCCCCGGCCAAAGAGCACTGACCCATGAGTACTGAGCAGCGGTCGCCAGAATCCGAGACCCAAGCTGACGCCGAGCTATCAGCTTTGCTCGAGGCCCTGCCCACCGGTGACCTCGACAATCGCCGCGCGACCCACTTGAAGGCAGCCGCCCGCGCGGCCTTCATCGCCGAGCACCAGCCCGCTGAGAAAGACTCTTGGGCGAACCTCGCGACGCTCTATCGCCGAGCATTCGAACCTGCGCTGGTTGCAACCGCCTGCGCCGCCTATCTCGGCTGGGCCTGCCAAATCGTGCTGACCCTTCAGCCCTAGCGCCGGGGCGAGCGAGGGATCAGCAGCTGAGACCGCAGACCGACCCGACCTGGTTCACGCAGACCGAATCCCAGTCGGTGCTGCAACAGTAGGCGTCGGCTGAGCAGATCTGGGAGACACAGTTGCCAGGGCTGTCGCAGCCTGAGGTGAAAGGCGTCGAGCTCGGACCAGCGGTGCAGGGCGCGTGAGGACAGTTGCCGGCACAGATGCCGCTGCCACAGACCGTCTGTACGGCGCCTACACAGAGCGAATCCCAAGAGTTGCTGCAGCAGAAAGAATCGACGGCGCAGATCATCCCGACGCAGGAGTCACAGCTGGCCACCAAGGCCACGCCAATGGTGCACGCCCCGTGGGCGCAGCCACAGCCATCGTCGACGCTGCCATTGCAGTCATTGTCGAACCCATCGCCGCATATCTCGGCAGAGGGCTGCTGGTTCTGAACGCAGCTGAGCGAGCCGCTGATACAGGTCATGGTCCCGGCGGCACAAACGCCGAGCTGGCCGGTGTTGCAGGAGCCGCCACCCCCAGGGTTGCCGTTGTCTATTTGCCCGTTACAGTCGTTGTCCAGATTGTCACACAGCTCGGCGGTCGCCTGTTGGTTCGGCAGGCAGGTGAACGAACCACCAGAGCAGGTCGTGGTGCCGGCAGCGCAGATACCGAGCAGCCCGGTGCTACACGAGCCACCGCCCCCAGGATCACCTTCGTCCGCCTGGCCGTCGCAATCGTCGTCCAGGCCGTTGCAACTCTCGAGCCCCGGAGTCACCTCGCCGGTACAGCTGGTGGGCCACTGGCCGCTGGTGCAGATCTGCTGGCCTGCCTGGCAAAGGCCGACGTTCTCCGTCCCGCTGGGCCCGGTGTAGCAGGGCTGGGTCGTGCCATCGACACAGTCACAACCGTCGTCGATCAGCCCGTTGCAGTTGTTGTCCAGCGAGTCGCAGGCCTCGTCCGCCGGCACCACCTGCCCCTCGCAATCCAGGGACCAGGAGCCGTTCACACAGTACTGGGTGCCTGAGGCACACTCCCCGATGTCCTGACTGGCCGCCGGGCCGGTGTAACAGGGGCGCGAATCGCCATCATCGCAACCGCAGCCCTCGTCGACGACGCCATCGCAATTGTTGTCGAGGCCATCACAGCTCTCGTTCTCAGGAAGCTGGTAGCCGGCACAGGCGCTCCAGGTCCCATTCTCGCAGGTCGTGGTGCCATCGGCACACACACCGATGCCTTGGGTCGCAGGCGATCCAGGGTAGCAGGAGCTGGTCTCCCCTTCGGTGGTGCAGGGGCCATCAGGGTCATCGAGATCTACAGCGCCAGCGCCGGGGTCACCGATCTCCCCGATACACGCTGATAGCAGCACCGTCAGCGCCAGCGTCGACCGCCATGCCGACACGGTGCTCGATGAGAGCTCTCGCAAGTCGCTAGCCTCCTTTGGCAGCACAAGGCCCGCTCTCTATTGATGATAGCGCGAGCCTGGGGCACTGCGCACAAAAGTCGGCAACCTCTCGATCGAACCCGCTTCACGCCCCCTGGCCGGCGAGTACATCGTCGGTCACCTCGACGGCCGCCTCGATCATCTCGAGCTCGTCGTCATCGATGCCGAGGGCGTGAGCCAACCTACGGATGTCCCTGGTCTCCGAATCGGCAACCTCTCCGTCCACTCGCGCCAACATCACCGCCTGGGCCACGGCGAAGCGTCGCTCCAGGTCATCGGTGAACAAGGCGCTGATCTCCTCGAGCGTCGGTGGGGCTCTGCGGATGGCTTCGCAGAGCTCGTGGCGCCGGGCCTCGGGGATAGCCAAGGCGTCCATGACGGTGGTCAGCATCTCCCGTTCTTCCGGGGCGATGCGCTCATCGGCCCAGGCGACGAACCCCAGTGCCTTGATCAAGCCGATGGCGTTGTCGCCCATGGCGCAGCCATGTAGCAGATCGCTGGCCTCAGAGCACGCTCAAGACCAGCTGGTGGATTCGCGCTTCGCTCCCTGAGCTGAAGCGGACCCACTGAGTGGCCGTGCCGACAATCGTGTCGACGTGGCAGCCGACCGAGAAATCTCCACCGATGGCCGCCGTAATATCGGCGACGGCCTGAGGGCTGAGCACGATGGTCTTGTTACTGCCGACGTCGCTCTGCAGCACCGTGAAGGTGCCGTACGAGTTGCCTTGCATCAGGTCATTGTAGATGGCGACGCTGGTGCCGCTGGCTTCGAGGGTGGCGGCCGGGGTGCTCACGTCCCACACCGACAGAGTCTCGGTGCCGTCCCCGCTACTGAAGCTCTCGATCTCCAACACCAGCTCGGCGGCGATGATTGTGCCCGTGACGCCGGTGACGTTGAAGCTGAAGTAGGAGTTGTAGTCGTCGATGGAGGTGTGGCCGGTGAGGGTGTTGTCATTAGACGAGGTGTGGGGGCCATTGGAACGCCACCACCCACGGTTGACCGCATTGAGCACGACCTGCACCGGGTTGCAGTCGTTATCCGTCTGGAGGGTGCAGCCCTGAGGGCAACAGAAGTCACCATTGATGCACTGGGTAATGGTTGAGGCACCGGTGCAAACGCCGCTCTGACAGGTGTCGTTCAAGGTGCAGAAGCTGTTGTCGTTGCAGGTCTGTCCCTCGTTGGCAGGCTGGGGATTGCAGTTGCTTTGATTGTCGCAGATCCCCTGATTGCACTGGTCGGTCGCCTCGGCGCATGGCTGTCCCGGCGCCACCGCCTGCTGCTCGCATTGCCCGGTGTTGACGTTACATACGCCGTCGTTGCAGCCCACGGTCAGATAGGAACAGTCCATCGCGCTGCCGCCTTGACAGACACCAGCGGCGCAGGTCTTGTTGACCGTGCACAGATCGTTCGGATCGGTGCAGCCCTGCCCCTCGTTGCCCGGCTCGGGCTCACACTGGCCATTCTGGGGGTTGCACACCGAGACGTGGCACTCGTTGGGCACCGGCGAGAAGAAGCAGTCCTTCGCGGTGCCTGAACAGAGGCCATTGGTGCAGGTGGTGTTCTCGAGGCACAGGTCGTTGGGATCGACGCAGGCCGCACCATTGGACTTGGCCACGGTGGAGCAGGTCTGGCTGGTCTCCTCGCAGGTCACATCCTCACAAGCTGCCGGGGTCAACCCGCAGTCATTCGGAGGACCAGGCTCGCAAACCCCGGACAGGCAGGCGTCAGCCACGGTGCAGAAGGTACCGTCATCGCAGGTGGTGCCATCCACGTCGGCCACCACTTCGCACTGACCACTCTGGGCATTGCACTGGGCCACCTGGCACATAGGCGCCTGGATCTGGCTGCAGTCGATGGCGCAAGGCGAGGTGTTGCCGCTGCCTGCCTCACCGCCCACGCCGCTGCTGCCGCCTGCACCGCCCACGCCGCTGGTGGTCGAGGTGCTGGTCGGCCCGGAGCCACCGAAGTTGGTGGTGTCGGTGCCGGACGCACAGCCGGCCATGGACCCGCCGATGACCGCCGCGCCGGTGAGCAAGGCGGTCAACAGGACGGAGACAGGTGGGGCCTTCGAGAGGGGATGGGCAAGCATGGTCACGAGAATAGCATGGGCCATTCCAGCCGCGCCGCCTCCAGGCGCTAGGACCTGCGCTAGGATCGGCGCGAGCGACGCGCTCGGCGCAGCCGCCAGGCCAGGCCGGCGACCAAGAGCCACACCGCCGCAAATATCCCGGTGGGCGGCCCCACGCGGCAGCCACAGCCACCGTCATCGCCGCCACTGGCAGGCAAGCCGCCTGCGCCGCCGCTCGCACCACCGCCCACGCCGCCGTCCGAGTCGGCACCGCTGCCACCGACTCCACCATCTGGGGGATCGACGGGGGGCTCGGCGTAACAGTTCCAGATGCAGGCACCTTCGATGCACTGCCACTCGCCGATCTCGCCAGGCTCGCAGGTGCCGGCGGTGCGCTGCTCACAATCCACCGGTGCCGAGCACTCGCTCAAAGCGTCACCGAGCGTGAAGCTGTCGAGCACGCTGCCATCAACCCGATAGGCGGTGAAATCGAGCTTGGGGCCGTGGATGTCCAAAATGCAATAGTGATGAATCTGCTCGTAGACCTCACTCCACCAGTCGCCCGACACGCCGTAGGTCGGTGCCCCGCCACCACCGGTGACGACATATTTGACGCCATTGACCGTGCCGCGCTCGTAGTGGTGATCATGCCCTGAGAACACGATGTCGACGCCATACTGCTCGAACAGGGGCACCAAGTCGTTGCGGGCGCTCATGCTCGACCCATGGGAGCCTGAATCGTAAGGGCCGCTGTGGAGCTCGACCAAGATGAGACGAACATCAGGATCCTGGGCCGCATCCTGAAGTGTCTGCTCCAGCCAGGCCACCTGGGGGCTCTGGGCATCGATGTCACTGACGTATTGGTCCAGCGAGATCACCAGCGTCGTGGCATATTTCTCCGAATAGAAACGCTCGGCCGTCGGCGCGTTGTCCGGCAACTCGAAGATATCGATGTAGAGGGTCCCCTCCCCCTCGTGGTTTCCTAGCGACGGAAACAGCGGCACGTCGCGAGCAAAGGCGGCTTCGATGTCGAAGAAAGTGTCCCATTGCGCACTATCGCTGCCGGTCGCGACGAGATCGCCGGTGATGAGCGCCAGCATCGGCTCGTAGGGCTCGATTCCAGCCATCACGTCGGCGTGGTCCTGGTGACCGGAGCGCGTATCGCCGTACACACCGATGCGATAAGGATCGGCCATGTTGACCTCGGTGTGGAAGCGACCCATCGGGCTCGGGACCTGCGCGGATTGCACCTGGTAATGGTGCCACGAGGCAGGCACCAACCCGGTGAGTTGCACCACGTGATGCGTCTTGGGATTGGTGTCCTCCTCGGTCAGCGTCATAGCCTCGGTGGGACCGTGAATGACCGTGCTCACCGCCGGCTGATCCGTCTCCCAGACGACCAAAGCCGTATAGCGATCCACCTGCTGAACGAAGGGGCCACGGGTGATGTCGGCGTCCACCGGTGGAGTGTCGTAACCCCTGAGGGTGGGAATGAACGACAGGTCCGAGCTGCCGAGGCTGGCGTTATGCACCTCGACGGAGAAGACGTTGTCCCCTTGAACCAGGAGGCTGGGACTGACCACGAAGGTCTGGGCTCCATCGCTGGCCTCGTGCCCGCCGCTGGCGGCATCGCTGGCCTGGAGCGGGCCGCTGGGAACGTTGGAACGGGCGATCTCGGTGCCGTTCAAATAGGCCACGAAGCCGTCGTCGAAGATCGCCTCGAGCTCGAGACTGGTGACACTCGAGGCCTCTGAGCCCATCGTGAAATGAGAGCGGACATAGACGGTCAGGTAGCCACCCGACATGTCGCTCAGCACCGTGGCGTCGTCGCCATCGCCATAGCCAATGCCGAAGCCGGTGGCAGCAGCAGTCCAGTCCTGGTTCTCGGTGAAGCCGACGTCGGTCCAGGTGGCGGCCGGAGTCTGGGTGCCCTTGAAGTAGGACAGCGGATGGCCCTGCTGCACCATCATCCAGGTGGTGGCCTGAGCTGGCGTGGCCAGCAGCAGCCCCACAACCAGCAGAAGTCCCCCCAGCACGGCACGCTTCAACCCAATCTTCGTCACCATCGTGGTCCTCGCTTGTCTGCGGATATTGAAACAGCGAAGCCAGGTCCATGCAAGATCTGGCTCCTGGCCCGTCGAGCCCATCGAACCTGCCTCGGGCGCTAGGGCGCCAGCTTGGCGACAAAGATGTCGGCGCCACCGCTGCTGAGATGCTCGGCCGGCGCGAAGTCGATCTCGGTGTGGAAGTAGCCGGTCACCACCGCAAAGCCCGCCGAATCGACGGCGATGTCATTCCAGAAGTTCCAAAAATTGAAGGGCGCAGATCCTGGATAGTCGACGACGGCGAAGGCCCGACTGTGCAGATGAGATCCATCGGGCGCGAGCTTGGCCACGAAGAGGTTGGGCTGGCCAGGCGTGCCGCTCAGCGCCCCGCCACCGAAGTCGACCGTGCCCTCGAAGACTCCGCTCAGCCACAGGTTGTCCTGCCCGTCGATGGCGACACCGAGCCCGTGAGCCTGGTCGCCTTCTCCGAAGGCCATGCTCCATTGGTGAGCTCCCGCCGAGCTGAGCTTCGCCACAAAACCAGTCCGGTTCGCTGTGGCCGTGAGGGTGTCGACGCCGAAAGTGATGTCGTTGGCAAAGCTACCCACCAAGACGACGCTGTTCTGCGAGTCGGTGGCCACGCGAAAGGCCCGCTGATCACCGGCGCCGCCGTAGCCGTGGCTCCAAAGCTCGGCGCCATCGGGGTCGAGCTTGGCGACGAACACGTCCGAGTTTCCCGCGCTCACGAGATTGGCGCCACCAAAGGAAAGCGTGTTCTCGAAGTAGCCGCAGACCACCGGGTTGCCGTCCCCACCTACGGCGAGATCGAGGGGGAGCTGATCCCCGGCGCTTCCGTGACTGTGAACCCACACAGGGACGCCGCTGGTGCCATCGAGCCGTGCAAGCACCACATCTCTAGCCGCGCCAGTGAGAGCCGTGCCCGCAAAATTCGCGCTGTTGTAGAAGAAACCTGCAACGATCACGTCGCCGCCCGGCAAGACTCCGACGGCTTGCGCTTCGTCACTGCCGTTACCGCCGAAGGCGATGCTCCAGAGTGGCTGGCCCAGTGGGTCGAGCTTCGCGATGTAGCCATCACCGCCGCTGGCGACGAGCGGGCCAAAACCGAAATCGAGGGTGCCACTGTTGCCACCGGCAATGAGAATGTTGCCTTCGCCATCGAGCGCGAGGCCCTCGAGTGAGTTGCTGCCGAGGCCCGCAAAGGCACGGCCTTGCAGCGGCACCCCGCCGGGCAGAACCGCCAAAAGGAAAGGATCATACTGCCCCTCGGCCGGCCCGATCGTCTCGCTGCCGACCACCATGCTCCCGCCGAACGCACCGCCGACAATCGCCCTCCCGAACTCGTCCACCACCACCCGGCGGGCCTCCTCATCGGCCCCGTCGCCGAAGATCACGCTCCACACCGTCTCGCCACAACCGTAGCCGTTGCAGTCCTCGTCCTGCTCCGAGTGGCAATCCTCGATTGCAGGCAGGACCGCCCCTTGGCAGTCGCTCCAGGTCTCCCCGTCCTCGCCACAGGTCTCGACCCCGCCTAGGCAAGGCCCAACACCCTCGGTTCCAGGCGGGCCATCGTAACAAGGGCGAGTGATGCCAGGCTGACAAGGCCCCGCACTGCCCCCGGTGCCGCCACCGCCCTGACCGCCTGCACCCTCCGCACCCGCCCCACCGACGCCGGTGGTGCTGCTCCCACAGTCGAAGCACAGCTCGTCGACGCCGAACAGGGCGTTGCAGGCCGGGCCAGTGACCAAGGCAAGGCCAGCCACGGCGCCTGGAACAACCAGTCGCCGAGCCCAGCGAGGCGATTGGGAACGTCTCGCGCCTAGCCGATCGTCGCGCTCCTGGACAGGCCCCGTCACTCAGTGAGCCTATCTCATCGCCGAAGCAAACGGCAGAAAGGCACCAGACCGGTCATGGGATCACTTCTTGGTGTCAGCCGCGGCCTTCACAGTGCCAGGGCGGTGCCACAGCCGCTCCCAGTCGTCCAGCTGGAGCGACGGCCCCTCGGGGGATTGGGCCGGGGGGACGAGCTTACGTGAGCCCAGCGCCAACACCTTGCCACCCGGATCGAGCACCACCTCGAAAAACTCGCTGTCAGAGCCACCTGGCTCGACCGGCACCGTGAAACGGACCACCCGGTTGCCCGCCACATCGGCCACGGTCTCCTGGGACGGGCGCAGCGTCGCCGTGAGCTTCGTCTGCGCTTTCACATAGCCCACGGCCACGGTCTCGATCTCCGACAATGGCTTGAACGAAGGAGCAGGAGCGGCGATCTCGAAAATCACGTCGGCTGACTCGAAGGGTACCGCTTCACGATCGAGCGCCAGGGTGCCGGCGACTCGGGCAGAGTAGGTTCCCGCTTTCGAGAACAAGTCGTCGGCCCGCTGCTCCCATGGCCACCCCTCAGTCCCCGTCCGTCGCTTGACCCCTTCGGCGTCGAGCCGAAGCACCAAGCTGGTGGACGAGTGGAACGGTAGGGCCTCTGGTGAGCGCTCCTGAGCCTTCACCACCAAGGTCCGCTTCGCTGTCCCCGGCGGATGGATGTGGAGGCGCAGGCTGGCCACGGTCTTGGACCAGTCGATGGTCTGCCGGCCAAGGGGGTGTTGCGCCGTCAGCTTGCCGAGCTTGGCATCCTGCCAGTGCAACACGAGCCGAATGCCGTCTGCTGCGACGGTCTTCTGGAGCAAGGGACGGGCCAGCGTCACCAGGTTCTTTTCCCCAGTGGCCTTCACGATGTGGGCAGGAAAATCGGCTGGCGGCTTGGTGGCTAGCTCGCCAGTTTGGGCCGAGGACAAGCCACTCGCTGCGCCTGTCGGCGCGGCCGACTGGGACCCAGTGCTGGATTGCGGTGCCGTCGTGCCAGAAGAGGAATCACAGGCGCCAGTCGAAACCACCAGCGCCAGGACCAGGATTGAGCTCAGCCATCGCATTGGGGCGACGATACCAGTATCGGCCAGGGATGGAAGATGACTCGGCAGCCTGCGAGAGCCGCCGCCACACTTCTTCCACCGCTTCTCCTCGGTTCATTCACTCGGAGGTCAACTGAGTCTGGCACAACAGAGTGACGAGAGCCTCCGCCAGCGGCCAAAGGACCGCCTCATCCCACCAACGAGCCCATGAAGATCCGCATCATCGTCGCCTACGTACCCCGCTATCGCCGAGGTCACCGCTGGCAGTTCGTGCCGCCGGTCACCGGCATTCACCTGGCAGCGCTCGCCAGCCAGGGCTGGGAAATCGAGGTTATTCACGAGCAAGTGCAGCCGGTGCCCATTGATGACTCGCCCGACTTGGTCGCCTTGTCGTTCTTCTCTGGCTTCGCCCGCCACGCCTACGATCTGGCGAAAGCCTATCGCAAGCTCGGGGTGCCGGTGGTGGGCGGTGGCCCCCATGTGTCGTTCTGGGTCGACGAAGCCCTCGAGCACCTCGATGGTGTCGTGGTGGGCGAGGCCGAGAGCGCCTGGCCCCGGCTGCTGCGAGACGTCGAGCGGGGCAAGCTTCAGCGGGTCTACCAGGGCGAGCCTGCGTCCCTCCGCGGGCTGCCCACACCGCGTTACGATCTGCTGGAGCCCCACTTCGTCGTGCCACGAGTGGTACAGGCCACCCGCGGCTGTCCCTTCTCGTGCACCTTCTGCAGCGTTCCACAGCTGAACCCAGGCTTCCGCATGCGGCCGGTGGACGAGGTGGTCTCTGACATTGCAGATAGCCACTTTGACCACTGGTGGCAGGAGAAGGTCGTCTGGTTCTGGGACGACAATCTGTTGGCTCGGCGGCGTTGGGCCAAACAGCTGCTGCGCGAGCTGAGCGGGTTGAATCGATGGTGGCTGACCCAGGCATCCATCGACATCGCTCAGGACGAAGAGCTGCTCGACTTGATGGAGCGGTCCGGCTGCATCGGCATCTTCCTGGGAATCGAGAGCCTCGATGCTGAAGCGCTCCGCAGCGTCGATAAGCTCCACAACCGCATTCACGTCTACCGCGACGCCATCGCCCGTTTGCAGGGCCGTGGGATCTGCGTGATGGCAGGGTTCATTGCAGGGTTCGACAGCCAGGATCGACAGGCCATCGTTGGCGTGGCCGACCAGATCCGTGAGCTGGAGATCGACGTACCCTTCCTGAGTATTCTCACGCCCTATCGGGGCACTGGGCTCTATGACCAGCTGCTCGGAGAAGGGAGGATCCTCGAGGAGCGTGATTGGCCCCATTACAATGGCTACAACGTGGCCTTCGAGCCCGCCCAGATGGCTGCCGGCGAGCTGCTCGATGCTCACCGGCAGCTATGGCGACGGGCTTTTGGACCGGCGGCCACAGCGCAACGACTCGCCCGCGGCGCGCGGCGACTGAGCCGTGGTGGGCTGATGTTGTCCGGCGCCATGAACGGCTTCTACGGGCTCAAGGGACTCACCGGCAACCTGCCTGCCGACGCTCCGTTGATAGGGAACGGACGAATCGATCATTCCGCCACCGAGGCGACCAACCTCACGCCCGGAGATCGGGATAGTGACCACCACAAGTGGCTCGACTTCGGCGCCCTGCACCGGACGGGGCGACGGCTCACGGGAAGATCTGCAGCCGCGCGAGCTGCTGAGCGGTGAGACTGCCCAAGTAGAGATAGCCCAGGTGCTCTTCTACCGAGGTGATGGTCGCGACCTGTTGTCCCCCTGGGTCGTGAAGGCTCCGGACGATTTCGCCTTCTTCGTCCAGAGCGAGCACCAGACCATAGGGCTGGGGCTTGGGCCACATGAACCTGGGGAGCCGGCTCGTCACCTTCTTCAGGAAGGGACGGGGCGATAACCAGTCGGCTACCGGGTTGCGCAGGGTGAACATGGCCACCCAGAACAGTCCCCGCCGATTGCTCGACACGCCATCGGGGTAGCCCGGCAGATTGTGGACGAAGATGTCGGCATGCCCAGCCTGTTCACCTTTCAACCAGTAGCGCCGGATGCGGTGGCGGGAGGTCTCGACGACCAGCACGAACTCCTCGGCCTGGGACAGCGCCACACCGTTGGCAAAGTAGAGACCGTCGAGCAGCAGCTCGGTCTGCTTGGTTCTGGGATTGTAGCGCAGCAGCCTGCCGTAGGGCTGGGCCTCCAACATGTCGAGGATGTGATCGCCGTAGCCGAACTTGGTGCTGGCGTCGGTGAAGTAGATACGGCCATCGGCCGCCACGTCGACATCATCGGTGAAGCCAAGCGCAATCCCCCCCGCCTCGGTGGTCAGGGTGGAGACCCCACCTTTCTCATCGACGGAGAGCAGTCCCTTGATGGCGTCAGCGACGATCAGGTTGCCCGCACCATCCCACGCCAGGCCCAAGGGTCGACCGCCGGTGTCAGCGAATGTCTCCACCTCGCCGGTGAGGCTCACCCGCACCAGCTTGCCGTCATGGGTGCCCCCAATCATGCGCCCCTCCGGATCGACCGCCACGTCTTCGGGACCGTCGATCTGGCCGACCGCAAACCGCTCGGCCTGGCGAAGCGTTACGTTTGGCTCGAGCACGCCGGTTAGCGGCGGCGGCGGCGGTGGGTGGTAGGACAGCGGTTCGATGGGCGCGGGATAGGCGAGCAGATAGGCCACCAGGAGCGTCAGGATGGCGAGCCCGGTCCACCGAGCAATGCGACCCTTTCGCACCGGCGGTAGAGGCGCTGGCTGAGGGGCTGACGCGTCGTCCCCATCCGGCTCGTCAGCCAGGCCCGTGCCCCCGTGGTCCTTCATTGCGCCGCAGCATACACGCCCTACCCGCGCCAAGGGCAGCTGTCCGTCAGGCCCTGACCACTCACTCGGGCAGAATGCACGGAGCGGTCGGATCGTGACGCGTGAAGGCTCGCTCGGCGACGGTGCGATCCCGGCTGCCGTAGCTGTAGCGGCAACCGAGGGTGCAGGTGTCGTAGACCCCGATGTCCGCCTCTTTGCTACAGGCACAGCCCTTGCGAGATGGGTGATCGCGCAGCGGAGCCAGGGCAAGCAACTCAGGATAGACTCGGCAGGCCCAAGCCCAACGATTGCAGCCGGCAGGCTCGCACGCCAACGATGCACTGACCTCGGGCAGACAACAGACGGTGAAGGCGAGCCCCGCCTCTTGTGCAACCTGCCGCAGCGCCCCGAGCACCTCGATCTGTTGGGCCGTCGGCAGCTCGACCAGGCGGTCGCCGGCCTCCTGCTCGTAGGCCGCCAGGTCCGGTCGCACGCGGCGGCCATAGGTGTGGACCAGCGAGGTGGTGACCCGGTCGACCGAGCCTGCCAGCTGTTCGCAGAGGCGGGCGAAGGTGGTCAGATGGTGCTGCAGGTCGAACCGGTCAGAGACGAACACCGGGTCATAGCGCCATTGAATGGCCGCCCGGCCGTGTCGCCGAGCCAGCTCTCGGGTGGCGCGCACGACCTTGTCGGCCGGAGGCACGCGAGGCTCGAGTGGGCTAGCGCCCAGGCCAGTGATGGTCACGTTCCAGAGCACCGGATAGCCGATCTCGGCGATCCGATCGAGGGCTCGAAAAAAGGGTCGCGGCCATTTGGACCAGAAGACGAAGTGGGTGACGTCCTCGGGAGCCAGGCTCCGCCGTACCCGACGCGGTGGGCCTGCAGGAATGTAGTCGGCAAAGCCAGCCGCCAGCCGCTGCTCGAACCAAGGGGCGAAGAGGGCCGGGATGTCAGTGCGGCGGCTGGCACTGATCCCCAGCGCTTTGGGGCTCACCCGATCGACTCGCCACTTCATGGACCGCTAGTAGGTGTCGCCATCGAGCTGGGCGAGCACCCGATCGGCCACCCGGAAGGCGTCCTTGATGCAGGCGTTGACCGAAACGCCGCGATAGGACGCCCCGGTGAAGCTCAGTCGCGGCAGCTCGGCCTCCAACCGTTCGGTAACCGCTACGCGGTCGAGGTGTCCCACCGTGTATTGGGCGATGGCGCGCTCGTGGCGATAACAACGCAACGCCTGAGGGCGACCCCGCAGGCCGAAGAGCGTGTCGAGATCCGCATCGACGCAGGCAAGCAGCTCGGCCTCACTGAGCTGGACGACTGACGGGTCGTGGGCACCGCCCACCAGGGTGCGCAACAGGCGCATGCCCGCTGGCGCCTGACCGGTGAAGATGCGGTCACTACAGAGCGTACCGAGCGACCGCTGCCCTTCGCTGCGCGGGACGAGCACGCCGAAACCTTCGAGCGGGCGGGCCAACTGCTCGACGGCGATGGCCTGACAGGCCACGGACACGGGCGCGAAGGGGATCTCGCCGAGGGCGCGGGCGGTGGGCCCGCTGAGGTCGGCCACGATATCGGTGGCAGCGTGGGCTGGACAGGCGAGCACCACCGCGTCGGCCTCGAGCGTGTCGCCGGTGAGGTGCACCGAAAAGCTGCCGCCGTCGTGACCAAGGGACACCACCGGGGCATCGGTCCGCAACAGGGCGCCCAGCTCGACGGCCAGCTTGGTGGTCAGCTCACCCATACCGTCGCGGAACGTGTGGAGCGCTCCAGCTGGGCCGGCCGGACCCCCGCCAGTGGCCCCACCACCCCGCAGTCGCTGGAGCCCCTTGGCGAAGAGGGCACGAAACAAGCCGCCGTAGTCTTGTTCGAGGGCAACCATCTTGGGAAAAACGGCCGCCAGCGACAGCTCACGGGTGTTGCCTGCAAAGATCCCCGAGACCATCGGATCGAGCAGATAGTCTGCGAAGCCCTCGCCTAGTCGCCGGCGCCCGAAGTCGTAAACCGTTTCATCCAGACCATCTTGCTTGGCAGGCACGGCGAGCTCGAGAGCCATGCGTGCCTTGTCCCTGACCGAAACGATATCAGACAGCAGAAACGCCCCCGGCTTCGTGGGTAGCTCGTGCATTTGGCCGCTGTGATAGACGAAGCGCTTGGCAGCCCGCTGGTCGGCCGCCAGCACTCGGTCACCCATGCCGAGCTGATCGATGAGATCGAGGGTAGCCGGCTCGTTGTCGAGGTAACCGTTCGAGCCCCACTCGCAGGTGAACCCGTCGACGACATCGGTGCGGGTGTGCCCGCCAGGCTCGGCGCTCGCCTCCAGGACCTGCAAGGCGATCTGGATGCCCCGCTGACGTGCTTGCTGGTCGATGAGCCAGCCGGTGGCGAGGCCTGCTACGCCGCCACCGATCACCACGACTCGATGGGGGGCGCTCATGGCGCCTCCTTGACGAGAGGCTCGGTCGCTAGCTTGGCGATCACCTCGCCAAAGGCCGGATCGTCGTTGAATGTTGCCACCCTCACCACCTCGTTGATCCCCCCGGCCCGGGCTTGCGCGAGCGCCACCCGATCGAGATCGTAGAGCGTCTCGAGGCAATCAGCCACGAAGCTCAGCGGCATCAGGATCAGTGGGGCCGCTGACTCTCCGAGGCGCGTCAGCTCGTCCTCGACGTAGGGCCCGGTCCAGGTCACCGGTCCAAGCCGGCTCTGAAAAGCCAGCGACCAGCTCACCTCTGCCGGCAGCTCGGCACCGAGCTTGGCGGCCGTCTCGGCGACTCGCTCCGGATAGGCGTCGCCGCGGCGTACGTTGCGCAGCGGGATGCCGTGGGCGATGAAGAGCACCCGCGCTCCGTCACCGACCGAGGCGAGGGCGGTTGAGAGCGCGCGACCCCACAGGGCGAGCACCTCGGGGCGAGCCCCAAAGGCAGGCACCGTCTCGAGCGCCAGGCCGAGCTTGGCAGCGTGGCGCGCCGCCTCCCGCTCGACCGACCCGGTCATGGCGTCGGTGTAATGGGGAAAGAGGGGTAACAGCCGCACCTGAGCGACCCCCCGTCGGGACAGCGCTCCGAGCGCCTCCTCAAGGGTCGGGCTGGTGTAGCGGAAGGCGTGCTCGACGATGAGCGCGTCGTGATCGTCGAGGGCCTCGGAGACCCGCGCCACCAAGCGACGGGTCCAGTCAGGCAAGGGCGAGGCGCCGCCAATCTGCTGGTAGCGCTCGGCTACTTTGGGAGCCCGTCGGCGGGCGATCCACCGAGCCAGCATTGGCCGAAGCAGACCCGGCACGGGCAAGATCGCCGGGTCACGGAAGATGGCGAGCAAGAAGGGCTCAATCTCGGACAGGCTCTCGGGCCCGCCCATGTTCACCAGCAGCAGCGCGCGCTCGGTCATGGCGGTCCCTAGACGGTGCGGGAGAACACCTTCCGGTTATCTTCGGTGAGGTAGCGGTCGAAGGGCATCGCCAGGTTGCGCAGGAACAACTGGCCCACCTCGGTGACCCGGTAGCCTTGGGCGATGGGTTCGACCAGGCCCGCCTGCTCGTAAGGGGCCAGCGCGACCAGCGCCTCGTCGATGCCCTCGGGCACCGGCAATCCTGACCGCTCGCTAATCATCGATGGCCGGATCTCCAGATTGCACATCAGTTCGCTGATCAGCTCTTTGCGATACCGGTCGTCATCGTCGAGCTGGTGCCCCCGCACGACAGCGCTGGGGCCAGCCTCCACCAGCTCGGCGTAACGGTCCGGGTTGGTCTCGTTCTGGCAGAACAAGCTCTGCAGCTCGCTGATGGACGAGCAGCCGATGCCAATCAGCTCCAGGCCTCGGATGGTGGTGTAGCCCATGAAGCTGCGCCACAGCCGACCATCACGACGCGCCCTCGATAGCTCGTCCTCAGGTCGAGCGAAGTGATCCATGCCGATGGCCTGGTAGCCGTTGTCGGTGAAGAAGCGGTTCGCCTGAAGCAGCAGCCGGAGCCGGAGCTCGGCGGAGGGCAGGGTCGTGGCATCAATCGCCTTCTGATGCTTCATGCGCTTGGGCAGATAGGCAAAACCGAAGCAGGCGAGTCGATCGGGCCGGAGCTCGGCCATGCTGTTCAGAGTCTTGTCCCAGCTGTCCTGCGTCTGCAGGGGCAGGCCGTAGATGAGGTCGATGTTGACGTTGACGAAGCCGATCTTGCGCGCCCGCTCGACGAAGGAACGGATCAGGGCGAGCGGTTGCACCCGGCCCACAGCCTTCTGCACCTGGTCATCGACGTCTTGCACACCGATGGAAATGCGGCGGAAACCGCGGGCGACCAGAGCGGCCAAGTGCTCGTCGCTACAGTTTCGGGGATCCACCTCGACCGAGCGCTCCGCCTGCTCGGACGGTGGAAACTGGGCGCTCAACCGGTCGAGCGCTGATTCGAGCAGACCCACCGGCAGATGAGTCGGTGTGCCGCCACCCAGGTGCAGCTGATCACAGGTCATGGCAGAGCCGAAGCGCTCGCCTAGCAGAGCGATCTCCCGCTCGACCGCCGTGACGTAGCGCTCCATCCGGTCCTGACGACCGGTCACCACCGCGTTGCAGCCGCAATACCAGCAACGCTGGGCGCAGAAGGGTAAATGAAGATAGACGGCGATGGGCCGAGCAGCGCGCTTGCAGGCCGCCAGCGACGCGTCATGGGCATCGCTCGGGAGCTGTCCCTGCCAGGCCGGAACCGTCGGATAGGACGTGTAGCGTGGTCCGCGGGTGTCGAAACGGTCCACCAGCTCGAGGATCCGTTCGATGGGAATGTTGGCCAGGGTTGGGGCGGTCATGGTGGGCCGTGAGTCTGCCTTCCGCGCTTCGGGGGCACACACGAGCTTAGGGGCGGCTGACCCACGGGTCGAGGCCGGTCCCAAGAGGGAGTGCCACAAAACGAAAGAGGCGCGCCCAACCATGAGCGCGCCCCTGCTTACGGTCCGCTACCGGTCGATCACGGCGTCAGCAGCCTGACGTTGTCGATGTGGACGTCGTTGCCGTAGTCGGACGTCGCCAGGAACCGGATCAGCACCGAAGCCTGTCCGGCAAGGGAGGTGAGATCAACCGTCTCCATGCTCCACCCGGTAGCGTCCCCAGGCCTCAAGAACGCTGGGCCGATGGCGGTCCATCCGTTGCCCGAATCGTACTCGACCTGTACCCGGTCGAGATCGCTGGGGTACGAGGTGTCGTGATACATGTCGAACGTCAGCAGAGCGACCGTAACGGTTGTGAAGTTCAGCGCCGTGGTCGTCTCGAGGCTGGCCGTGGAGTTGTTGGTCGCCGTGAACGAGTTGAAGTACGCCAGATTGGCGCCCTCGGTCGGCGTGCCGCCTGAGGGGTTCACCGTTCCGGTCGACTGGGCCCATGCGCCCGGCGAGTTGTTCACCACCGTCATGGTCGTCGGGGGCCACGCCTCGAAGCCCTCGCTCCACAACGCCGTGGCGTACACGGCGTCCACCGCGGCCGTCACCGAATAGGTGGTGCCCGGATAGGCGGTCACGCCTTCGCTCAGCACGACATAGTAGCTGGCCAAGCCTGGCAGAATAACTGAGAAGCTCCCTTGGCCGGCCGCCGCGGGAGTGCTGGCAACCACCACATCCGACCCGTCGCGGATCTCGACGACGGCGTCGGTGAACAGTTCCTCGAAGCAATAGCTCACCGTGACGACGTAGGCATCGGTGGCCGCGCCGGCGACGTCGAAGAGGAAGTAGTCGGTGCCGCTGGTGACCTCATCCTCGAGCAGACCGCAGACCGCAACAGAGTCGGTGGCGTTGGTCAGGGTACCGCTGGTGGCCTCGGCGGTGCCGAGCGTGCCGTTACCGTCGGAGGTACCGTTGGTGTCGGTGGTCTCGGTGTAGGCGCCTGTCGGGCATGGGCAGGTCACGGGCGTGAACTCCTGGAGACACACGTCATCGATGGCCCAGTACCAGTCACAGCCGGTGTCATCGACGTAACGCCAGCGGAGGTAGAGGTTTCCGCCGGCATAGGCGCTCAGGTCCAGCGTCTCGAGCGTTGGCCCGTGGTCTTCGGTCCAGTTCGTCAGGGTGGTCCAGGTCGTGCCGTCACTGGACGCATCCAGCCACGCATCGCCCCCGCCATAGTAGTCCTGGAAGTCGCTCTGGTAGCTCAGCGCCAGATTGGTGAGGTTCGCGAGGCTCACCATCGGCGCGTGCAGCTCGCTGTCCCAGTTGGTGCTGCACACGTAGTCACTGTTGGCCATGACCGCCAGGCCCGTGCCGTTGGTCATGTTGCCGTAGCTGCCGAAGGTGTCGTCAGTCGCCCACAGGTTGCCTGACGAGATGTTGTCGACCGTGCTCCAGCCGGCACCCTGGTAGTTGCCTTCGAAGTCCTCGCCGAGAAGTAGGCAACCGGCGGCGATGTTGATGTCGATGACGACCTCGGCGGCGAGCGTATTGCCGCAGGTGTCCTCCACGGTGGTCGCCACGGTCAGGGTGGAGGCGTCGCTCGGTGCCATGCCGGAGAACGCCACGTCGTAGGTCTGCGCGTCGACGACCGTCACGCCGTCCATGGTGCCGGCACCGGCCCAGGTGAGGCTCGTATCGGCGTTGGTTACGTCCTCGTTGAAGATGAGCGTGTACACGCCCGAGGTGATCTCGGCGGTGTAGCTCACTGGGGTCGCAGAGGTCACCGTGGGCACGCCCGGCACGGGATCGACGCAGGCTTGGCCTCCCGCTCCGCCGCCACCGCTGGTGGACCCGCCCTCACCGCCGGTGGAGCCACCGGTACCGCTGGTGGTGCCGCCAGTCCCGCTGGTGGTGCCGCCAGTCCCGCCGCCAGTCCCGCTGGTGGTGCCGCCGGTCCCGCTGGTGGTGCCGCCGGCGCCCTCGCCGCCAGTGGTTGATTCGTCATCGCAGCCCATCAGGGCGACTGCCCCGGCAAGACCCAGTGTCATCGTCAACGTTGCTAGTTTCACGCTATCCTCCGCAGAAGTCTGATCAGCACCAAGGCCCGCCCCACTCCCCGGAGTCGGTGTGCCGACAAGTATGCTGATTCCATACACCAATACACTCGGCCTTTCCAGCAGCGACACGGGCCAGCCAGCCCACCAGTTGACGCTGCCGTCGGGCCATCGCAACCAATCGCCATGGGAGCAGCCCTCGAAGACCCAGGTATCGATGCCTTGCACGGCGAGATCGATGATGCTGTCGCCCAGCTGACCAAGCGCCACGGCAGCCGCCTGGTCTGCGGTCAAGGCTGCACCGACTGCTGCGTCGACGAGCTGACGGTGTTCCAGGTCGAAGCGGACCGCATCTTGCGCCACTACGCCCAGCTCCTCGCCGAGAGTGCGCCCCACCTGCCTGGCGCCTGCGCCTTCCTCGATCAAGACGGCGCCTGCCGCATCTATCCGCATCGACCCTACGTGTGCCGCACCCAGGGCCTCCCGCTACGCTGGATCGACGACGGCCCTGACGGCCAGCCTGCCGAGCACCGGGACATCTGCCCAATCAACGATCCGGGCCCGGAGCTCACCGAATGGCCCGCCGAGGCCTGTTGGACCCTCGGCCCGGTGGAGACCAAGCTCCGCACGCTCCAGCTCGAACGAGGCCACGGCGAGCTCACCCGCGTGGCGCTCCGATCGCTCTTCTCGCGGAGCAGCTAATCTGAGCCCGCCGGCTCGTCAGGCCGCACGACCCAGAGTTGCTCGGGCCGGTTGGCGAAACCTGCCTTGGGCCAGCAGGCCTGCTGGGCCCAGGGTGGAAACAGCGATCCGCCGCGCTGGTAGTGGCGGTGCAGCGCGGCGCCGACCTCGGGCGGCAAGAGGGACAGGCTGCGACCGGTGACCACCGTCGCAAAGCGCCGCTGCTTCAGGCTCGTCAGCAGCTCGACCAGCAGCTTGGCGCGGACCGGTCTTGCATCACTCTTGAACACATCCACCATGCCCATGGTGTGGGCCCGTGGCTCGGGGTGACCGGCCAGAGCGCCATAATAGCCGGTGCCCAGCATCAGGATTTCGCCGGGCCGGTCCCGTAGCGCAGCGAGCATTTCGTTGCCGGCGGCCACGTCCGCAGCAGTGGGCAGGGCGCGACGGGGTTGGTAGGCCAGCAGAGCCAGAGCGATGAGAATCGACAGCTTGGCGAAGATCCCCACCGTAGCCCCCGCGGCCCGATCCAGCTGCTCACTCTGCTGGAGCACCCAGCTCAGGCTCAACCCGACCACGACGCTCAGCATGGCGTAGGCGGGCATCAAGACGTTCACGAAGCCGTCTTGGTGCAACAGCGACAGGTAGGCCGCACCAGCCGAGGTAAGACACAAGACCAGATAGAAGGTCCAGACTCGGCGGCCCTTGGTCGAGATGGCCGGGCCGATGAAGGCCAAGAGGGCGAACAAGGCGGACACCGCCACCGGGTTCCAGAAGAAGTCGATGAGCAGATGGTGCCAGCTGGGCCAGACGAGCGGATGGCCGCTGGCGACGCCAAAAACGTAGAAGCTGAACCAGCCCTGGGAGCTGCGATCGAGCCACAGCACGCTGCCGCCGACCAAGACGACGAAGGCGGCGCTAGCGCCCAATCCGCGGCGCCAGTCCTTGGCGAGCTGGTAGCCAAGCGGTCCGATCGCCAGGGCGAGTGCGGTCTGTTTGGTGAAGAAGGCGAGAAACAAGAAACCGGCCGTCGCGACGTGGGCGCCGGTCGACTCGCCGAATCGTGCGGTCCACAGAGCGAGCAATACCAGCAACAAGCACAACGAATCGGCCCGGGCGATGTCCATCCAGAAGCCCGTGAGGCCGTAGGACCCGGCAAAGAGGCCGGCCGCGACGGCTGCCGACAAGCGGCTCTTGGTCTCGGTAAAGACGACCGTGGCGATCAAAGCCAGGCTGCCCGCCGTGGCGAGCGTCGAGATGGCCCGCAGCAGGGTGAAGCTCACGCCCAGCAGCTTGGCGAGACCGGCACCGAGGTAATAGTAGAAGGGCGTGTAGATGAAAGGGGTGTGATCGACCGAAGGCTGGCGATAGAGCGGCTCGCCGGACAGCACGACCCGCAGGTGGTCCACGATCGCCCCTTCCATCCACTCCAGCTCGAAGGGGTGATCGATGCGCCGTAAAGCCACAGCGAAGAGGACGCAGATGGGCACCAGCGCCGCGACCCACAGCAGCTGGGTGAGCCAGCCATCGAGCTTCTCACCTGATGACTTGACCCTCATGACGGGCCGCTTGACCTCCCCAGTCGACGGCATCGCTGCCTGATGTGCCACAGCTGGCATGCAGCGGGGTGCCAAATTAGGGTCACTCCGTGATCAGCCCCGCCGAGCCTGCCGCAAAGCTCCGTCTGGGACAGGTGGCGCCGAGCGCCTTCTGGCGCTGGGGCAAGGTCGCGCTCACCGCCACCTTACTGACGCTCTATTTGGTCACTCTGTCCCGAGGACTCACCTTCTCCGACGGACCGGAAATCGCCACGGCGATCGATGGGCTCGGGGTGATGCACCCAACCGGCTACCCACTGTTCACCATGGTGGCCCATGGCTTCTCGCGACTGCTGATCCTGCCGCTCGATCCCTACTACAAAGTGGAGCTGTTCAATGCGCTCTGTGGCCTAAGCGCAGCGCTCTTGACGGCCAGCGCGACCCGACAGGTCGGCACCGAAATTCGACAGCAGAGTCGCGGCGGGCAGCGCTATGTCGACATTGGAGCGCTGCTGGCTGGCTTCATGCTCGGCTTCAGCCACTTGCTGTGGCGCTATCTGCGCATCCCCGAGGTCTACCCCTTCCACCTACTGCTGGTGAGCGTGGCGGGTTGGAGCTTCGTCCGCTTCGAATTCTGCGGTCGGGATCGTTACGTGATGCTCTCGGCCCTGGCCATGGGCTGTGGCCTCGCCCACCACGTGACGATGGTCTACATGCTGCCCGCCGCGCTGGTCTACCTGCTGATCCGCAAGCCGGTGATGTTCCTGTCCTGGCTGGGCCGGCCCCTTCGCTTCGGCGCCCGGCTGGTGGGCTCGAAGCTGTGGGACAAGCGCGCCCTCGACAGCCCCTGGCTCCTGCTGGTGGCCTGCCTGCTCGGGGCACTCCCCTTGCTGAGCTACGCCTATTTCCTGTGGGCCAACAGCCACACCACCGCCCTGTCCTGGGGCGGCATCGACGACTGGGACAAGCTCTACAACCACATGACCGGCGCCCAGTATCGCCGGTTCTACGGCGGTGGTGATTGGGCGGCCTGGTGGCGCCGGGTTCAGCGGATCCCGGTCATCTTCGATGAGCAATACCTGCCAGTCGGGAGCGCCATGCTGCTAGCCGGCATCCCGGTGGTGGTCCGCCGTCGCTGGCGCATCAGCGTCTTCTTACTGCTCTACATCGCCCTCAACGCTGGCCATGGGATCTTCTATTCAGTCGGCGACTACGCGGTCTACTACCTGCCAGCGCTATGGGCCTGCGCCATCTTCTTGGGCATCGGGTGCTGGTGGGTATTGCAGTGGACCCGGAGCCGACCGCCCCAATGGCGACGCACGCTGATCCGAGCTTACGTCGGACTCGCCATCGCAACCACCGGAGGCTGCCTGGCCGGCTACGCCCAGCTCACCAAGCGGGTCCCCAGCTGGCTCTCGCCCCGGGGGTACCTGGTCCTGGGCGTGGTGATGACCTTGGTAGGCGGAGTCATGCTCGCTCGCGCCATCCGTCGGCGCCGGCAAGACGCCAGACGACGACGGCTCTCGGAACAAACCCTGCCTCGGCTGCTGCTGGCCAGTCTGGCTCTGGTCCTCGTGCCCACCGCCTTGGTGCGGGCCTATCGGTTTGCCGAGGCCAGCACCTATGGCTCGACCTACGGCGAAGAGCTCGCTACCGAGATCCCCCCAGGCTCGGTGCTGCTGGTGCTGGGCGACGGCTACCTGTTCAACATGTGGTACCAGGCTCACGTAGAGAATCGAGGCATCGATTTCGTGACCCTCGACATCGGCAACGTCAAGACCCCCTGGTACCAAGACTACGTCCACAGCCGCTACCCCCGCAGCTGCGATCCGCTAGCGCCTGATTTCGCCAAGGACCCAGCGGCCTATCAGCAACGTTGCGGCACCTTCCGACAGCGGCTCGATCTGGACGAGAAGCGCAGCTGGACCTCCCTGGGCTTGAAGGCCGGCGCCAAAGGTCGCAAGCCGGTGGTGCTGACGGTGCCCGTCGTGCGAGGGGCCGATGAACAGTGCGTCGATCCGACCTATTTCAAGGAGCACCACCAAAACGACTGCCGGTGCTGGAAGCTGGGCAAGGTCGCCGGATCGGTAGAGACCGACTGCGGCCATTCGGACGAAGAAGGCGGCATCGTTCCGCTGGACGGCTGGGAGGTGCTGTCCCATCGCATCATCGAAGACATGATTGGACAGCGGCCGGTCTATGAACGCCACGTCTTCACGTTCTGGGACAAGGGCAAAGGCAACCCGCGAAAGTGGAAGGGGCCGCGCCACCAGCGGGTGTCAGGACGGTACACGCTGATCAACCGTGGGCGATTCAATCAGATCGTCCATTACCGAGACGTCGCCAAACTCGATCCATGCGCCTCTGAGAGCTACGTCGAGCTGCCCCTGCGAAGCACCCGGACCACCCACAAGCGCAACCGCAGGCGTCTTCGCTACCAACCCAATCCGCGGCCCACCTTGATCGACGCGAGCTTCCTCGCAAACAGGCCCAAAAGCCCGAGCGACGAATCGACGCGCAGCTTCACCGCCGGAGAGGCGGTCTATCTCAAGCTCGGCTGGTTCGAGAAGTGGATCTACGACGCTGCCGCCAAAGGCCGCCGGGGCGATCGGGTGCACCACGGCATCCGGGTCTGTTTCTACGACCCGGATGGTCACCGGCTGGCGGTCGAGACGACGGTCACCCAAAGTGGCCGAGACGAGCTTCATTGGCAGTCATCGACCACCTCCAAGCCGGGCCGTTACCGGGTACGCGCCTGCTCGGTCGGTGAGCTTGGAAGCAAAGACGCCGCCGTTCCCGAAAACACTAGCTGCACGCCGGTGATTCTCGACTACAGCTTCACGGTGGAGCCGCCCCGAGATCGTTCACATGTGAACGGTTCGGGCTGACTTCTCTGGCCACAGCGTCTAAAAAGGGGGCGCCCGCCTGACGGACGGGAGTGCCAACTGATCGAGAGGACTGAAATGACCAAGCCAATCCGACGTGTCGCGGTACTGGGTGCTGGCGTCATGGGCAGTGGGATCGCCGCACATGTGGCGAATGCCGGTATTCCGGTGATGCTGCTCGACATCGTTCCCCCCAAGCTCAAGGACCCCGCGAAGGCCTCCAAGGCTGAACGGGATGCCTTCGCGGCCGGAGCGATGAAGCAGCTACTCAAGGCCAAGCCGGCCGCGCTCACTCACAAGGGCAACGCGCAGCTCATCGAGATCGGCAACTTCGACGACGATCTGGCGCGAGTGAAAGAAGCGGATCTGGTCATCGAGGTGATCATCGAGCGGCTCGACATCAAGCAGTCCCTCTTCGAGAAGCTGGACAAGCTGGTCGACGGCGACACCATCATCGCCTCCAACACCTCGGGACTGAAGATCGTCGACATGGTCGAAGGACGCTCGGAGCGCTTCAAGAAGCACTTCATGGTGACCCACTTCTTCAACCCGACTCGCTACATGAAGCTGCTCGAGTTGGTAGTCTCGTCGCACACCGACGCAGACGTCATCGAGCGAGTCGAGAGCTTCGGCCGCGACGTGCTCGGCAAGGGCCTGGTTCGGGCCAAGGACACCCCCAACTTCATCGCCAACCGCATCGGTGCTCACTCGATGATGGCGGTCATCCATTTGATGCTGGAGCACGGCTTGGCGCCTGAGGACGTGGACGCCATCACCGGCCTGCCGATGGGCCATCCCAAGAGCGCCACCTTCCGCACCGGCGACATGGTGGGCCTCGACACCCTGGTCCACGTGGTCGACAACTGCTTCGAGGTGCTAACCGACGACGAGGACCGCGAGATCTTCAAGGCGCCGGACTACATCCGCAAGATGATCGAGAAGAAGCTGCTCGGCCAGAAGGTCAGATCAGGCTTCTACAAGAAAGGTAAGGCGGGCTTCGAGACCTTCGATCCCAAAACCGGCGATTACCGGCCCAAGGCCGGCGACCAGGACATTCGCAAGGCCTGCAAGGCTCTGGGCGGTGGCAAGCCCGCCGATCGGATCCGCAAGCTAGTCGCCACCGAAGGCGTGGTCGGCGAGTTCGCCTGGAAAGCCATCTCGAGATCCTTGGTCTATTCGGCCCGCCGGGTCGGTGAGATCAGCGACGACATCGCGGCCATCGATGATGGCATGCGCTGGGGCTACAACTGGGAGCTCGGCCCCTTCGAGATTTGGGATGCCCTGGGCTTCGTCGAGACGCTGGAGCGGATGAAGAAGGACGGCACCGCCCTGCCCGAGTGCATCACCAAGATGCACGCAGCAGGCGCCAAGGCCTTCTACTCGGAAGGCCGGGTCTATGACCTCATCAAGGGTGACTACGTCACCCAGAAGACCGACCCCCGAGAGATCAAGCTCAGCGCCATGCGCCTGGGCAAGGCTCCGGTGCTCAAGAACGACGGCGCCGAAGCCTGGGATCTGGGCGACGGCGTGCTCGGCGTCACCTTCAAGACCAAGGCCAACAGCATCGACGCTGACAACGTCAGCATCATCGCTCAGGCCATCGACCGGGCTGAGGAGGACTTCCGCGGCGTGCTCATCTTCAACGAAGGCGAGCACTTCTGCGTCGGCGCCAACCTGATGCTGGTGGTGATGGCGGCTCAAGCCAAGCAGTGGGACCAGATCGGCGAGATCGTCAAGGGGCTGCAGGAGACCACTCAGCGCATGAAGTACTCCCAGGTTCCCGTGGTGGCCGCGCCTTACGGCATGGCCCTCGGCGGTGGCCTGGAAATCTGCCTGGCCGCCGACGCGGTACAGGCAGCCTGCGAGACCTATACTGGACCGGTCGAGGTCGCCGTAGGGCTGCTCCCAGGCGGCGCCGGCAACCTCAACCTGCTGTGGAACGCCCTGAGCGGCATTCCCGACGGCGTGCAGGCTGACGTCTCTGGCTACGTCACCCAGGTGTTCACCAACATCGCCATGGCCAAGGTCGCTACCAGCGCCGAGGAAGCGCGGCGCTTTGGCTACTTCGCCAAGGGATTCAGTGTCTCCTTCGACCGGGCGCGTCACTTGCACGAAGCCAAGAAGCTGGTCGTGGGGATGGCTGAGGCGGGCTACCACCCGCCGATCCCGCGGTCCTACAGGCTGCCCGGTGAGAGCGGCATGGCAACCCTGAAGATGATCGTCAACACCATGATGGACGCCGGCTGGGCCTCCGCGCACGACGGGCTCATCGCCAACAAGGTGGCCCAGGTGCTCTGCGGCGGCGTCAGCGGCGGGAGCCACAAGGTCACCGAGCAGGAGATCCTCGATCTCGAGCGCGAGGCCTTCGTGAGCCTCTGCGGTGAGCAGAAGAGCCAGGAACGCATGCAACACATGCTGATGAAGAACAAGCCGCTCAGGAACTAACGAGCCAACCCCGGAACAGAGAAAGGAATTACCAATGACTGAAATCATCATTGCCGAAGCAGTTCGTTCCGCGGTGGGTCGCGCCAAGAAGGGCTCGTTGGCCAACACGCGGCCTGACGAGCTCATGGGCGACGTCGTCCGTGGGCTGATGAAGCGGGTTCCCAAGGTCAAGCCGGAGATGGTGGGCGACATCATCATCGGCTGCGCCATGCCCGAGGGTGAGCAGGGTCTGAACGTCGCGCGCATCGCCGGGGTTCTGGCTGACTTGCCCACCGAAATGTCTGCCATGACCATCAACCGGTTCTGCTCGAGCGGGCTCCAAGCCATCGCCTCGGCAGCCGGCGCCATCGCCTTCGGCCAAGAGGACATCATCATCGCCGGCGGCGTCGAGTCGATGACCTTCGTGCCCATGGGCGGGTTCCACCTGAGCTACTCGCCCGAGCTGATGGAGAAGTGTCCCACCGCGGCTACGCCGATGGGCATCACCTCCGAGAACGTGGCCAAGCAGTTCAAGATCACCCGGGAGATGCAGGACGCCTTCGCCCTCGAGTCCCAGCAGAAGGCCCAGGCGGCCATCAAGGCTGGCAAATTCAAGGACGAGATCGTGCCGGTCAACGCCATTCGCTTCAAAGACGGCAAGAAGGAGACCTTCGTCTTCGACCAAGAGGAGCTGCCCCGGGAGACCACCCTCGAGGGGCTGGCCAAGCTCAAGCCTGCCTTCGCCATCAAGGGCACGTCCACCCCTGGCAACTCGTCACCCCTATCGGATGGCGCCGCCGCAGCGATGGTCATGAGCAAGGAAAAGGCGGACGAGCTCGGCATCGAGCCACTCGCCTATTTCCGCGCCTTCGTGTCGGTCGGTGTCGATCCCGCAATCATGGGGATTGGGCCTATCCCGGCGATCCGGAAGCTGTTCGAAAAGACAGGCCTGAAGATCGACGACATCGAGCTGTTCGAGATCAACGAGGCCTTCGGCTCTCAGTCCGTCTATGTCAGGCAGGAGCTTGGCATCCCGGCTGAGAAGATCAACGTCAACGGTGGCGCCATTGCGCTGGGCCACCCGCTGGGCTGCACCGGCGCCAAGCTGACGGCCACGGCCCTCTACGAGCTGAAGCGCCGCGGCGGCCGTTACGCCGTCGTGGCGATGTGCATCGGCGGCGGTCAGGGCGCAGCGGCCCTGTTCGAGCGCGTCTGAGCCTTTCGAGACAGTCCTGTCGGTGCAACGAGCACGCGGGGTTGAACCCCCGCGTGCACCCTACTGCTCATTGGTCTCGTCGGCCCTGTCCCCTAGGAACTAGGCCTCAGTCACACCGCCCGACGTAGATGTCGAAGCTGGCATTTGCTTCGCTCCACTCGTTCCAGATCACGATGGGTCGCCCTTGGGGATCGATAGCCGCGACCTGCCCGTAGGCCGTCTCGGCCGCATCGAGATCGAGAGCACCAGGACCGATGGTCACCCAGGCCGAGCTGGTCCAATGGGACGCCCGCACGCTGTTGTTATCAGCGGTGCTCAGGTTCCATGTCACGAGCGGTTCGTCGGCGGCGTCGAGCGCGAGGTAGGGCGCCGTGGAATCTTCATCCGTGCCGAGCGGAAGGTCGTCACCGATGCGGGTCCAGCTATTGCCCTCGAGCCGCACCACGTAGACCCGGCTCGATGAGCCATCGGACAGTAGCTCGTAGAGCGCCACCACCGGAGCGTCGGTGCTGTCGATTCGAATCGACGGTCCATAGGTCTGGATGCCGGCGAGAGGCGCGATGGGCCCGCCTCCAAGCTGCTCCCAGCTCGATCCGGACCACCGTTTGACGAAGGTCTCGTGCCGGGTGGTGGAGCCTGTGTGGGAATCGGACTCATCCCAGACCACCACCGGAAGACCGTCCGAGCCGACGGCAACCTCCGGCCCATTGGCTGAATCGGCGGCGACCATGTCGATGGGCCCAGTGCCGAGCTGCTCCCACGTCGATCCGTCCCACCGCTTGACGTAGACGTCCGACGCGAGATTGGAGTCCCACTCAACCCAAGTCACGATCACGCGGCCGATCCCATCAATCGCCAGCGAGGGAGAGCTCGCGTAGGCGTCGTCAGCCGTCGACACCCTCAACGACGCGGTGCCCAGCTGCTGCCATGCGCTGCCATCCCATTGCTTGACGAATATCTCCTGGTCTTCGCCCCAAGCCACCACCGGATGACCGCTGCAATCGGTAGCCAGTGCGGGCGATTGGGAGTGCCCTGCCGGGTCGACATCCACAGGCCCTGGACCAAGCTGCTCCCACGAGCTACCGCTCCACTGCTTGACCATGATGCTGTAAGCGCCGCTCGCCATCTCATGCCAGGCCGCCACGGGATTGCCAGCACCGTCGATGGTGATCGCTGGGGTGTAGGCGTAGTTGGCGCTGTCGAGATCCAAGGGACCGAAGCTGCCAAGCTCGGACCAGGTGCTGCACGTGAGCACCCCCACGGTGGGCTGGCCTTCGCAGCCCTGCGGGCCGCCGCCTGCTCCGCCACCGACTCCGCCGCCTGCTCCGCCACCTCCGTGACCCGCACCCCCACTGCTGGTGGGCGAAGAGGTCTCGCCATCCGAGCCACAGCCGACCGTGCTGACGAGCACCGCCACCCCAAGGACCCACGAGAGCTCTACCTTCGCCGCTCGCCACATGGCAAGCGAGCTACCATGAGCCTCGCACCGCAGCGACTCCTGGTCACCCACGACGGTGGTGAGCGCGCCCGGCGCTCGCAGCGCTTTCGGAGTATCATGGGACGGTGCGACGTCCCGTGCGAGCCGCGACCTCGATGGCCAGCGCAGGATTGATCCTGCTGGCCGCGTGCACCCAGGACGAGGTGCCAGGCGGTGGCGGTGGTGAAGGCCCCGGCGGCAGCGGCGGGCAGGAGCCCCCCTGGAGCTGTCCGCCGGGATCGCTGGAGCAACCCGGTGGCACGTGCCTGCCCGCAGGTGTGCCCGAGGACGGTTGCGCGCCTGGCTTCGAGCCCGACGGCGACCTCGGGTGTGCGCCCGTGCTCCCGGCCGAAGATTGTCCGGCCGGCACCTATGCAGTCCCGGGCGACACCGAGTGCCGTGCGGTGGCTCCCTGCGGCAGCGCCCCCTGGGGGGAGATCCAGACGGGGCCGAACACCCAGTATGTGGACGCCGCCTATGCCGGCGGCGACAGCGATGGCAACGAGTCCAAACCCTGGACCACGATCCAAGAGGGCGTCGCAGCGGCCGAGCCGGGCGCCGTAGTGGCGGTGGGGGCGGGAACCTACATTGGCATGGTCGTAATCCAGAAGGAGGTCCAGCTCTGGGGGCGCTGCCCCGAGCTCGTCGAGGTGCGCGGCGATCCCGAGCTCCCCTTTGCCCTGCTGGTGGCAGGCGGGACCCATGGGGTGGTCGTGCGCGGCCTGTCCGTCACAGGGCCCAATTCCATGGTCGGCGCCACGGACGCGACCGGCGCCGTGTTCGAGCAGCTGTGGCTGCACGACAAGCCCAACGCGGGGTTCACCGTCAGCGAGGAGATGGGCCCGGTGGAGGCGACCCTCCGGGACTCGCTCATCGAAGCGGTCGGCTACAACGGGGTCGGGCTGATCGGCGGGCAGACCCTACTCGAGCGCGTCGTCATTCGGGATACCACCATCAGCGACGGAGACGGTTACGGCGTGACGCTGCAGCCCGGAGACCTCACTCCGGGCCACGTCACCATCCGCTCGACCATCATCGAGGGCAGCGAGAACAGCGGCGCGGTCGTAGTAAACGGCGCAGCCATGACCATCGAGGGCAGCGTCATCCGCGACGCCCAGCCACCCGCCGGGAGCGACTGGGGGATGGGTGCCATCGCCCAGAGTGACCCTCAAGAGAGTGGGAGAAGCACCCTGACGGTGAGTGGCAGCCTGGTCGAGGATAACTATAGCGTGGGCATCTTCATCGCCGGGTCGGACCTAGTGATGGACCGGACGGTCGTGCGCGGAACAGCCGCTCGCCCGAGCGACCAGGGGCTCGGCCGCGGCGTGAGCGTGCAGCCCTACCAAACTGGCGAGGGGAGCGCGCTGGCGATCATCTCGTCGTCCCTCATCGAGGACAACCTAGAGCTCGGCCTCGGCATCATGCACGCCGAGGGCACCATCGAGGCGACGGCGGTGCGCCGCACGGCACCTCGGGAGGTCGACGGCCAGGCGGGTATGGGCGTGGCCATCGAGTACGACCCGTGGCACCACCCGCAGGCGGGCGCCCAAGCCACCATCAACGGCTGTCTCATCACGGACAATCACGTCGTCGGCCTGATGGTCATCGGCGCTTCGGCCGACGTGGTCCAGACCGTCATCCAACACACCGCATCGCAACCGCAGGACGGTAGCTTCGGCGATGGGCTAGCGGTGTTGAGCGGGATCATCCCGTCTTCGACCGAGCTCGTCCCCGCCGCGGCCACCGTGTCCCAATCGCGGATCGCCACCAACGCCCGCGCCGGCATCGCCAACTTCGCCGCTGCCCTGTCGATCGGTCAAAGCGAGCTCAGCTGTAACACCGTGCATCTCAACGGCGAGGGCGTGGATGACACGACCTACGCTTTCACGGATCTGGGTGCCGTCACCTGTGGCTGCGAGGACGAATGGGTCGCCTGCAAGGTGCTGAGCACCGGGCTCACACCGCCCACTGTTGCGGGAACGGATTGAGCGGCGCGACCTGGCAGAGACGTTTCATCACAAGCTGGTGCGTCTCACGGTGCGGGCTGTCTCGAGTAGGGACCCCCAGTCGCCCGGGGGCCCCTCTCACAGAACCGTACAAGTGTTGTTCACATACGGCTCTTCGGGATGGCGGGTTATCACCCCCCGCCACCGGTCGG